>JBFYXR010000293.1:0-6716 GCA_041310455.1 Desulfobacteraceae bacterium
CCGGCAGGTCATATCCTGCCTATGCAAGCTATAACGGCGCCGTTCTCCCGTCATTCCCGTTAAGGATGGCGTTATCACACCTTGGCCTTTCGCCTGAAACCCTGGCGGTAAAAGACAGCGAAATCAGGTTGAAAGAAAGATCCGTTCCGCTTGTAAAAGGGGAGATGCTCATAAAATTCAAGGATGCCGTAAAGATCTACTCTTTTGCCGAGGTCCTTAACAGTAAAAGCCCTGTTGCGGTTTTCAAGGAAAAAATAGTTGTTATTGGATTTAATGACTACAGGAGCAGAACGCTTAACATGCCGGGCGTTATGACCGACACACAATTGAATGCCCAGGTCCTTGATAACATAATAAATTCAGGCGTGATATCCCGCCCTTCTTTCATGCCCTATCTGGAGGCAATCCTGATATTCCTGGCAGGCATTGCCGTTGCCTTCATCTGTTCATTTAAAGCCGGAACAGCCCGTCCGGTTTCGGCTTCCGCGGTCCTGCTGCTCATGCTGTCAGCCGGCATGATAACGCTGGCCTCCATGGGGGTGTGGCTTAAGGTCATTTATATTGCAGGCTGCATCGTATCCGTCTATCTGGCCATTGTCCTAAAGGATTTTATTGGCGGTGTTATGGGAAAGGAGTCACCTGAAGAAGCCCGCATTCTTGCCGCCGGCTATCAGGGCAAAGGGCTTCTGGATCAGGCCTTCCGGAAGCTCAAGAGGCTTCCCCCCGACAATGAATCAAAAGAGCTCATATATAACCTGGGTCTTGAGTATGAGAGCCGGAATAAGCCTGATAAGGCGCTTGGAGTGTATAATTATCTTTCAGAGGTTGGAGGGTTTCAGGATGTCGAAGAGCGTATTTCAAGGCTTAAGATATCCGACGAGTCTGCCGTGACAGGAGGCTTTGAAAAGATAGACAAAAAGGAAAGCGCCCATGATTCAGGGGGGACGGCAAAGACCCATATCGGGCGTTATGAGATTCTTGGCGTGCTCGGCAAGGGTTCCATGGGCCTTGTCTACAAAGCCCAGGACCCCAAAATAAACCGTCAGGTAGCCATAAAAACGATCCGTTTTTCCGATGAATTTGAAGAGGATCTGATTCAGGAGATAAAGGAGCGTTTTTTCAGGGAGGCTGAAATAGCGGGGCAATTATCCCATCCATCCATCGTTACCATCCATGACGTAGGCGAAGACGGCGATCTTACATACATGGCTATGGAATTTCTTGAAGGGGAAGACCTGGATAAGTTTATCGCGAGGGAGAAACTTCTGCCGTTCAGGAGGGTCCTGGATGTTGTGGTAAAAATAGCTGAGGCGCTTGATTACGCCCATAAGGCCAGCGTTATTCACAGAGATATCAAACCTGCCAACGTCATGCTCCTTAAAAACGGGAATATCAAGGTGACGGATTTCGGCATCGCAAAGGCCATATCATCATCGAGGACAAAAACAGGTATAATCCTGGGCACCCCCAACTACATGTCTCCGGAACAGATCATGGGGCAGAAGATAGATTCGAGATCAGATATATTTTCTCTGGGGGTCCTGTTTTACCAGTTGATCACAGGTGAACTGCCGTTTCATGGCGATAACCTCAGCGGTCTCCTTTATCAGATTACCCAGATCAAACATCCTTCCCCCAGAAGCCATAATCCGAAGATTCCCGGCATATGTGAGCAGATCCTTGATAAGGCCCTGGCCAAGGACCCTAACAAGAGATTTAGGAGCGCCGGAGAGATGGCAAGGGTAATAAATGCGCTGGGACAGAGAATAGACCAGATGAGGATTGAAAAATCTTCAATAAAATAGGCCTTGGTCGGCTGACGCCGATGTTAAATTGAATTGCTGAGAACCTTATATTATTTACATCTGAAATCGTCGCCTCGAGGGGAGGGGATTTCTCCCATTCACTGAATGGGAAAATCAACATAAAGGGCGTGAATACATATGTCAGCCCTTGGATCGGAGCAATCTTGGAGATAAAATCTTCCGGCATAACTGATGTTGGTCTGAAAAGGGAAGGGAACGAGGACTCATACTCGATTGAAGACTCTTTGGGCCTTTATATCGTAGCTGACGGTATGGGCGGCCACCTGGCCGGTGAAATCGCCAGCAAGATTTCGGTAGAGATGATAAATAAGGTCTTTCGAAAATGGATTGATAAAGACGCAGGAGATAAGGAAATCTTCGGACAGCCCGACAGTTCGCTTTCGCGCAAAGGGAATTTCATCCTTGGCGGGATAAGACTGGCCAATCGTGTTATTTATGAGCTTGCCCTTGAGAAAGAAGAATATCACGGCATGGGTACTACGGTGGTGGTTCTGCTTGTAACGCCTTCCCTGGTTATTGCCGCCAATGTGGGTGACAGCCGCATCTACATGGTAAGAGACGGGGAAATAGAAAGGTTGTCAAGGGACCATTCCATTGTAGCGGAACAGGTCGAAATGGGGATGATGACAAAGGAGGAGGCCGAAAACTCCCCTCTCAGGCATGTCCTGACCAGGAACCTCGGATCTTCAGAAGAAGTTGATCCTGAGATATTTGAGATAGAGCCGGCGAATAATGACCGCTTTATTTTATGTTCCGACGGATTGACAGATCTTGTGACCGACACAGAGCTGCTTAATATGTCTGAAAATGAGCCTGATCCTGGAGCGTTATGCAGCAACCTTATTGATATAGTCCTTAAACGCGGAGCCCATGACAACGCCACTATTATTTCGGTTGATTTAACTGATATTCATAAGCCAAAGAACGGGATTTTTAAGAATTTAGGTTTTTTTATAGAAGATATGATAATCAGCGTAAAAAGAAACATCAAAAAAATTATACATTGAAATAATTTCATATTGCTATTTTAATATAAATTGGAATAAGATGTGTGTAATTTATAAATAGGGAGAAGACCATGGCAAGGCTTATCTTAATGTTCAATAAACAGGTGGTTAAGGAATATCCTCTTATGAAGGAAAGCGTAACTATCGGTCGCAATGAAGAAAATACAATTCATATAAATAACCTTGCCGTATCGGGATATCATGCAAGGATAGACGCAGCAGGCAATGACTTTATCCTGACCGATTTGCAGAGCACGAACGGCACCTTCATAAACGACAAAAGGGTTGTATCACATAAGCTGTCCCACGGGGATAATATTATTGTCGGAAAGCATGTAATCCTCTTTGTCGGAACAGGCGCCGAGGCCGGAGAAGACAAACCGGCAGGCCCGAAAACGGACCTGGACAGGACCATGATGCTGGATACTGCCAAGCAGAAGGAACTGCTGGCGAAACAGAAAGAGAGCACTCAGGTTACAGAGGCATCAGGCAAAATAGGTGTGATCAGCTTTATTGAGGGGGCAGATGTAGGCGAGGTGGAATTAAAAAAGAAGCTTACCAAGATCGGCAAGGCTGATACATCCGAGATTCGGCTGTCAGGACTCTTTATGCCGGCCACGGCCGCTACAATAAGCAGAAGACCTTCCGGTTATGTGATAACCACAATGGGCGGCAAGATTAAGGTCAACGGTGAGGTCCTCAAGGACAGCGTAGCGCTTAAGGATTTCGATACAATCGAGGTGGGGAAGGTCAAATTCCAATTCTACCAGAGAGAGACTTCTGAAAAACAGGGATAAGCAGAGGACTCTGCTTTAAACCGGAACTAACGGGGGATGGGAAGGCCGATGGCTATTCCCATTCCTTGTTTTTATTCTTTATCTTAATAGCCTGTATGCCTTCTTCTATCTGATCTTTCGTGAGAGTCTTTTTGCAGTCAGCACACTGGTATATCTCGTCAGTTATCCTGTCATAGACAAGGTCATCGGAGAAATTGACTCCATGAAATTTTAATGAAAAATTGTATATGAGGTTGAAATCCTTGCACCCGCAGGCGTCACATAAAAAATATTCATGAATAAATTTCATCTTAAACTCCTTCAGAAATCGGATTAAAAAATAATAGGGGACTCATACCCTCTTTAGGTTTTTTTTTCAATGCTTTTTTATTATAATTCAAAATTTCGGTAAAATACGGAGATCCCAAATGCAAAAATATGAGAATGTCTTTTCGCCTTTCAGGATAGGACGAGTTGAGATAAAGAACAGGATACAGGTACCCCCCATGCTGTCGTGTATGGCAACCCCTGACGGATTTGTGACAAGGGAGATGATCGAATTCTACATGTCCTTCGCCAGGGGAGGCGCGGGAATGGTGACAATCGGGGATTCGGCGGTGGATTTTGATTATGCCCAGGCGCACTTCGGGCAGCTTAATCTCGGTGATGACAGAGGCATCGGGGGGCTCAGCACACTGGCTGAGGCAGTGCAGAAGTACGGGGCAAAGATTTCTATTGAACTGGACCATTCAGGGAGGCTGTCAATGCCAAAGGTGCTTAACGGGAGAAATCCCATAGCCCCTTCACCGATTCCCTCGCGGGTTGAAGAGATGACGGCATTGATGGAGAGAAGGAAACCCAATCCTGTCACAGAGATGAATCAGGATATGATAGAGGAGGTAATTGATCATTTTGCCATGGCCGCCTTCCGATGCATGAGGGCCGGATTTGAAATCGTGACGGTCCACGGAGGTCATGGCCAGCTGTTAAGCCAGTTCGTGTCCCCCTATTCGAACAGGAGGACCGGTTATTACGGCGGGAGCCTTGAAAACAGGGCAAGGTTCGTCATTGAGCTGTTAACGGCCATAAGAA
The DNA here is from genome assembly GCA_041310455.1 of Desulfobacteraceae bacterium. GTDB lineage: Bacteria > Desulfobacterota > DSM-4660 > Desulfatiglandales > HGW-15 > JAFGIC01. The sequence continues at coordinate 4,702 of JBFYXR010000293.1, forward strand.
ACAAGGTCGGAAACGGCCTTGCTCTGGAATACCGGATAAGCGCCGACGAGTTTGTCCCGGGGGGGATGAATGAAGACGATACAATCAGCTTCCTTAAACTGATAAGGGACAGGGTTGACCTGATAAACGTATCGGTTGGAGGGATGATAGCAGAACCGGCATATCTCACCCACATGGCCCAGCCATACCTGTTCCCCCATGCCTATAACGTCTGCCGCGCTGAGAAGATAAAAAAGGCACTTGGTATGCCCGTCACTGCAGTGGGCTCCATAATTGATCTGGAAATGGCAGACAGAATCATCGGTGAAGGAAAGGCCGATATGGTGGCTTTGGGGCGCGCCCATATAGCGGACCCTGAACTCGTAAATAAGACATTGCGCGGAGAGACGGATGATATAAGACCCTGTCTGAGGTGTAACCTGTGCGGCGAAAAGCCCAAGGATTCTCTTCCTATCAGATGTGCAGTGAATCCGGTGGCAGGGAGGGAGACGGAATACAGATGCATCCCCATGCCTGAAAATAAGAAGAAGGTAGTGATAGTAGGAGGAGGACCGGCAGGGATGCAGGCCGCTATAACCGCATCGTCCAGGGGGCACAAGGTGGTTGTCTATGAGGAGAAGGATGAACTTGGCGGGGCGCTCCGCATAGCCTCGTCCCCTCCCTTCAAGGGCGATATGAAAAGGTTTATGGAATGGATGATCCGGAAGGCCGGCCGGAGCAGGGCCCAGATAAGGCTGGGAACAATGGCAACCCCGGATCTGGTAAGGGAAGACATGCCTGATGTGCTTATTGTGGCTGTGGGTGCTGAGCCTGTTATTCCTGATATTCCGGGCGTTAAAGGTAATAATGTGGTATGGGCCGGTGATATTGATACAGGGAAAGCCAATACAGGGGAAAGGGTTGTAATAGCAGGTGCAGGACTGACCGGGTGCGAGACCGCCCTCATGCTGGGCCAGGAAGGGAAAAAGGTCACAATAATTGATATGATTTCAGAGAGGGAGATAGCCGGGGATACCAGTCTGGTAAACAGGATCACCCTGATGGAGATGCTGGAAAAAAAGGGAGTTGAGTTCAAGACGGAGGTAACGCTTGAAGAGTTAACAGGGAAAGGCGCCATTGTCAGGGATAAGGCAGGCAGCAGGATTGAAGTCCCTGCGGACACGGTCGTCCTGTCCCTGGGCGTCAGGGCATTGCGCGAAAGGGTGGAGGAATTTAGAGGTCTGGCAAAGGAATTGCATGTAATTGGAGATTGTGCAAGGCCGCGAAATCTGATGGCTGCCATACACGAGGGCTTTAATATCACGGCGGAGATGTAAGTAAAAACAGGGCTTATGGCCCAAGGCTCAGGGTGCAAGGCAAGCCTCTTAAAATGATTTGATTATATATAGACAAGTCGGACAGTCAATCTTAATATATTGTGAAAAATGATCACCTTTTTAAATTTATGGAGACTTTATAATGAAGTATCTGGTAACAGGCACCGCAGGATTTATCGGTTCGTTTACAGCGGAAAGGCTCCTGGACAGGGGCGACGAGGTAATCGGACTGGACAGCATCAATGACTATTATGATGTGAATCTGAAACAGGGCAGGCTGAAGAGGTCGGGCATAGATCCTGCTGTCATTGAATACGGAAAGGCCGCACAAAGCGCCGGGTATAAAAACTACTCCTTTATAAAGATGAACCTGGAAGACAGGTCAGGGATTGAAGACCTGTTTAAAAGGGAAGGTTTCGACATGGTCTGCCACCTTGCCGCCCAGGCAGGGGTCAGGTATTCCATTACCAACCCCCACGCCTATATCGACTCAAATATACTTGGTTTTCAGAATATCCTGGAGGCATGCCGGAATAATAAAATTACACATCTTGTCTATGCGTCCTCAAGCTCAGTTTACGGCCTTAATGAGAAATATCCGTTTTCAACCCATGATAACGTGGACCATCCCATCTCCCTCTATGCAGCCACAAAAAAGGCGAATGAGCTCATGGCGCACACATACAGCCATCTTTACGG
>JBFYXR010000295.1:0-4957 GCA_041310455.1 Desulfobacteraceae bacterium
CTGTAATTGTTGTCCTTATCCAGCAGGCCTATTCCCATCGGAGATTTTTCAATAAGGAACCTGAACCTCTCTTCGCTTCTTCGCAGTTCATCTTCGGCATGTTTCCGCCCGGTGATATCCCTGAGTATCCCCCTGTAGCCTATTACCCTGTCTTTGACATCATCGTCCATTATAAGAGACACGGATGCCTCAACATACCTGATCTCTCCATCTCCCCTTGTAATTTCCCAGTCTATTTCCTTCCTGGGAATTCGAGTTTCAAAAACCTCTTTAAAGGCATTAAATCCTTTTGCATTGTTGGCATGGTCCGCGAAATCGTTTATATTCGCGCCAAGCAGCCTGTTTCTGTGATAGCCGAATATCTTGCATAGCGCGTCATTGACAAAGACAAAGGCCCCTGAAAGATCAACCTCGTAGTATCCGTCCTCAATCATCCGGACGATGTCCTCATATTTGTTTTCACCGCTCCAGTTGATATCAACCTCTTCACAGGGTTTTTTGATGTCTATGGCCGGCTTTTTATCGGATATATTATTCATCGATGCCTTTCATTTCAGGTTATATATATTCAAAAAGCTGTCAGATAGAACCATTAGGATATTCAATATATGCAAATATTCTGCCATTTTTCAAGACGGAGTGCGGGATAATTTTTTCAGGAGCCCGTTCATCACAATCAACAGCATATGATGTATAGGGCAGATTCGAAGATACAATATAATGGGATATTGGCACTTAAAACAAACTCCCTTTTCAGCACAAGCCGATCTTTTAAAATAAACGAGCCGACTTAACACAGACAAATAAATAACACCTTTATCATCGAACTTATGACGATTTACTTTAATAAATCTGAAATTTTTCTTTTGTTTAACACCATATGGATATAATATGCATCGGATGATCTTCCTGATCAGGGGATATAGCAAAACCATTAATAAGTTATCGGCAGCTCAATCCCGGATTAGCGGTGGCTTGGCGCCTTTTTCAGGAAGTGAATCTTTAATGCTCAACAAGGAGATCAAGAATGGAGATTAAGACAATAGGCGTTTTAGGCGCCGGAACCATGGGAAGCCAGATCGCACAGGTTGCTGCCCAGTCCGGTTTCAACGTAGTTATAAGGGATGTTGAGGACCGGATCGTGGAAAACGCCATGAAGAATATTGAAAGGTTTCAGTCCATATCCGTTGAAAAGGGAAAAATATCCGAAGAGGAAAAAAAATCTATCATTACCCGGATCAAGCCTGCAACAAGGATGGGCGCCGTAAAGGACGTGGATTTCATTATCGAGGCGGTAGTAGAGGATATTGATGTAAAACAAAGACTCTTTGCCGAGCTTGATGAGCTTACCAGGCAGGAGGTGGTCCTTGCATCCAACACATCCTCTCTTTCTCTGACAGAGCTGGCAACCGCGGTAAAGAGACAGGACAAGGTAGTGGGCATGCATTTTTTCAATCCCGCACAGCTCATGAGGCTCGTTGAGGTTGTGAGGGGTTTGAACACCTGTGATGAGACGGTGGGCATAAGCATGGACCTTGTAAAAAAATTCAGGAAGGAGCCGATTGAGGTAAGGATCGACTCGCCGGGTTTTGTTGTAAACCGGATGATGATTGCCTCCAACATCGAGGCGATCAGACTCTATGAGCAGGGGATAGCATCAAAGGAGGATATCGACAAGGCAACCAAGCTCGGGCTTAATTACCCGATGGGGCCCTTTGAGCTCATGGATTATACGGGGCTGGATATAAATTATTATGTCATGAACGGCTTCTACCACAATCTTCAGAAAGAGCTGAAATGGGACCCACCTCTCTCCATCAAAAACCTGGTCAAGGCAGGCATGCTGGGAAAAAAGACGGGCATCGGGTGGTATGACTATAAGAAGTAGAAATCCGAACACAGGGTGGCCCGTTCTGCTTGGCCTCTTAGAGACGAAAGTCTGCGATCTTTTTGATAACAGGTAAGCATTCAGCTGTAAGAAAAAAGACTGTCACTGATAAGGCTGATTGCTTGTATGAAATTTCACTCAAATGCAGTAAGAATCTCCTCCCCCTTAGGATAAGGGGAGGTGGGGAGGGGTTACGTTAAGGCTCATTGTCTTTAACATAACTCCCCCTGACCCCCTCTTATCTTAAGAGGGGAAGAGATATCAGGACCTCTATTTTTTAATAAAAACATTTTGTGTTAACATTCATCTTGTTATAGTTTCATCTTCGATTAAACTGTCCGCGACAGCGGCAAGCGGCGATGCTGATCGCTGAAAGCTTCATCCATAAATCTATGATTTATGGATGAACGCTACGTAAGCCCCGGTATCGGCGGAAGGTTCAGGCCGCCGGTGATCCTGCTCATCTCCTCATTCACCATATTCTTTGCCTTTGAGATCCCGTCATTGACTGCTGCCACGATAAGATCCTGGAGCATATCCGCATCGTCCGGGTTGATTACCTCTCTATCGATCTTTATTGATATTATCTCCTGTCTCCCGTTGACAACAACAGATACCATTCCTCCGCCGGAAGATGCCTCTACTGTCTTTTCACCAAGCTCCTCCTGGAGCTTCGCCATCTTTGTCTGAAGCTGCTGGGCCTGTTTCATCAGGTTGCCCATGCTGGGTATTCCTTTCATTTATATCTCCTCCGTAAGTTTATTCCTCTTATTTACTTTCTTTCTTTCCCGCAGTCGCATCTCCTCTTATCTCTCCGTTGAATATCTTAAGGACATCCTGAACCGGCCTGGGCATTTCGCTGGATTGCCTTGTCTTCAATTCATCCTTTGCCGGGTTTTTCGGCTGTTCCGTTTTATTGGAAGGGGCATTTCCGGTTATCCTGATCCTTACATCCCTTCCGAAAAATTCCCTGCAATATGCCGTAAGTCTGTCCATCCTCTCTTCATCATCAAGATACACGGATGAAAATGAGCTCTCGCCCCTGATAAGCTCTATGCTGCTGCCCGTAAGATCCTTGAACTTCCACTCCATAAGCACCTTTGACATGGGTGCGTTCTTGGATGCCAGGAACTTCATAAATTTTTTCCACTCGTCTCCAGGAGCCGGATCAGCCTTCTCTTCAGTGTCCTTCTCCTCCTCAGTGTCCTTCTCCTCTTTCTGCTTTGCATCCCAGGCCGGTTGGCCCTCCGCGACAGATCCGGGGTGCATGCTGCTATAGGAGACTGGGGCAGCGGACAGCCTTTTTTCAAGGTCGCTGATCTTTTCCAGTATCTCCTTGAATGACAGCATATCACCCAGCCCGCATATCCTGACCATGATGGTCTCCAATACCAGCCTTGTGTGGGAAGTGAACCTGAGCGCCTCTTCTCTGTTTATAAGTATGTTCAGGGATTGGTGAAGCTTCTCCATTCCTGCCTTCTTTGCCTGGACCTCAAGTTCACGGATGCTTTCATCGGTCATGTCCAGGATGCCGCTTTCAGGAGCTATGAGGCATACTATAAGGTTCCGGTACTGATCCATTATAGCCCGGTAAAATTCCTTTATGTCATAGCCGTAGTTGTATATCTTTTCGACAATCTCCAGGCATTTGTCGGCAGCGCCGTCAATCATGGCACGCGACGTATCCATGATCATGTCCCTGTCGATAATGCCCAGGATGTCATTGATGTCCTTGTCTTCAATCTTCAGCCCCGTATAGGATGCTACCTGGTCAAGGAGGCTCTCAGCATCCCTCATGCTCCCATCCGCCTCCCTGGCGATGATGGAAAGCCCGGACTTCTTGATTTCAATGCCCTCTTCAGAGGTGATCTTCCCCAGCTGATCGATAAGCATCCCTACCGACAGCCGCTTGAAGTCAAACCTCTGGCACCTGGAGAGGATAGTGATAGGGACCTTGTGGGGTTCGGTTGTGGCGAAGACAAATTTGACATGGGGGGGCGGCTCCTCAAGGGTCTTCAACAGTGCGTTAAAGGCCTGGAGCGTCAGCATGTGGACTTCATCGATTATATAGACCCTGTATCGCCCGGATGAAGGCATATACCTGATGTTCTCTCTCAGCTCCCTTATCTCGTCAATCCCCCTGTTGGATGCCCCGTCTATCTCCTGCACGTCCACTGAAGAACCTTCGGTTATGCCTATGCAGGACGAGCATTTATTGCAGGGGTTGCCGTCAACCCTGTCTGGACAGTTTAACGCCTTAGCCAGTATCCTGGCGACCGATGTCTTACCTACACCCCTGGCCCTGCTGAACAGGTAGGCATGCGCCAGCCTGTCCGTGTTGATCGCGTTTAGAAGGGTCTGTATGATATGTTCCTGGCCGACCACCTCCTGGAAGACCTGCGGCCGCCATTTTCTTGCTAAAACTTCGTATGCCATGTTCTTTATATCCTAATCATCCTGGATACCGGATTATTATGAAACATGAAGGGTAAAAGAAAGATCAGCCGTTTATCGGGCAAAATCTCATGCCTGCCGGGATATATACCTCAGGGAAATAATAACAGTCTTGATTCAATACTGCTGTAAAATCAAACCGGTTTTTTCTATCATCAAAGGCAGGGTTTGTCAATTTGCACTTTAGCTGACAGCAGCGATTTATCGGATGCATTGGGAATCGCAGGGAGATGAAGGGATGTTATTTTTCTTTCTTATCGCCATTGTTGCGCAGGGTCCTTCTTATTTTTTCCAATAGCCTCATCGGTGTAAGCAGTATCCTCTTTAATATCCCCGGCACGCCCCCTTCCATCGTCTCAAAGGGCGCATATCTCACATCCGGGTCTGAAAAGGTCCCCTTGACCTCAAAGGGGTACGACATAACTGATTTGTTTTCTCCTGTGATAATGTAACCAAGTATCGGGACAATGCTTACCAGACTGTCAATGGTGCCGTATGGTTGTGCGAAGAGTGTGAAATCAAGATGTTTCTGCGGTATATCAATGCTTCCGTTTGCAATGGCATTCAGGACAGGGCTCCTCATGACAAAATTATCCGATTTCAGTATCCCTTCTT
>JBFYXR010000296.1:0-18236 GCA_041310455.1 Desulfobacteraceae bacterium
ACGGTTGACCGGTATTGCAGTATATCCCATCTGCTCAAGCAGGCCGGCAATCGAATCAAGCACGAAGACCTCATCGTCGATGATAAGTATCTTCTGCCTGCTTCCAAAAATAATGTCGTCCTTTGGCTTTTCTTCATGAAATGCCTTATCTTCACTTAATGGCATTATTATCTTGAATGTAGTTCCTTTATCAGGTTTTGATGAAACAGTTATGGAACCCTTATGCTGTTCAACGATGCCGAGCGTGGTGGAAAGCCCCAGCCCCGTGCCTGATCCGACCTCCTTGAGTGTAAAAAACGGATCGAAGATCTTGTCTATTACCTCTTTTTCTATGCCGCAGCCGGTGTCGGAGACAAAGGCAATCACCGTATTCTTTACCTTTTTAGCCTTTATGGTCAGTTCCCCGCCCTTGGGCATGGCATCCCTTGCATTTGTGAAGAGGTTCATAAACGCCTGGCTTAAAAGAGAAGGATTTCCTTTTACCCACAGATCCTTTTCAAGGTCTATATTGATCTCAATGTTCTTATTAAAAACCCTTCTGATAATCTCGTAGGTTTTATCTATGACGTCGGAGAGGTCAATATCCTCCATTTCGACCTTCCATCCTTTTTTTGCAAAGTGAAGAAGGTTATTGATGAGCCCGACACCCCTTTCAATTGAGTTATAGATATTTGTTGCAAGCTCTTTTATCTCGGGTTCTTCGCCATAGATAAGCTCCAGATATTCAATGTTTCCTGAAATGGCCTGGAGAATATTCCTGAAATTGTGGGCCGTTCCTCCTGCAAACTGCCCTATCGACTCCATCTTCTGAGCGGCGAAGAGCTGCTCCTGCAGGGCCTTCTGTTCCGTCTCATGCTTGATCTTCTCTGTAACATCATCAAAGATGGCCATGATTTCATCGCCGGGCAGGGTGTCTATATAATATTCCCGCCAGCTGACGGTCTTGTCATCCTTTGAGAGCGATATGGAACAACGTTCCGGCCTGTGCGTCCGCCATACCCTTTTAAAGGCCTCAGGCAATCCCGTGTCCTTGAGTTCAGGGAGTGCTTCTAAAAGGTTTTCATTCAGGACAATTCTCCTCTTCACCCTGTCGAGCCTGCATTCGGACTTGTTCAGGTCCATGATGAGAAAGTTATCCCCGTTGTCAACGGCCCTGCAGACCAGTACGCCGCTGCTCATGTTATTGAACATCGCCCTGAACCGTTTTTCATTCTCTTTGATGATGGTCTCCGTCCTTCTCAGCTTTTCGGTTCTTTCATTGACAAGCCTCTCCATGTTTGAATAGAGCATGGCATTTTCTATTGCAATAGCGGCAGGGCTGCACAGGGATGTAATAAGGGCAATATCCTCCTCTCTGAAGCCGTATGGTATTCTTACCGAATCAACATAGATAACCCCCCTAATCTTGGATTTGCTTATCAGGGGCACGCACATAACGGACCTGACCTTCATCAGTTCCATGCTCTTCGAAACATCCATTTCATCCTGTCCGTAGGCGTCCAGTATGGTGATGGGTTTCCTGTTCCTTATTACAGCGTTTACAACGGTCTTGCTGTAAAGAGGCTGTTCGGCAGGTTTATCTTCCCCGGCATTTTCCAGCCTTGTTATTACTGAAGAAAATTCGCCGGTCTCGCTGTCCATAAGGATAATAACCCCCCTGTCTATCCTTTTCAGGAGATCAAAGATGTAATCCAGCATCTTCTCCATAATTACATTGATATCCAGGGATTGATTAAGGACATTTGAGACCTTAAAAAAGAAGTCCATATTCTTGGGCTGGGTTGATGGCCTGTCATGGTAGGCGGTATATACTGCCGTGCTGGAAAACTCCTCTGAAAACCCTTCCATATCATGGCCGGAAAAAAGTTCCTCTGAGCACATGACGCCGAGTGATATGAACACCTTGCCCAGGGCTATGGGGATGCCCTCGTCCACCTCGATGTCTATTCCGGGCTTAAGGATCTTGCCGTTTATGAATGTGCCGTTTTTGCTGTTCAGGTCTCTGATTACAAACCTGTTCCCCCTGCGCTGGATGCGGAGATGCTTGCGTGAGATGGTCTTATCCCTGATCTGTATGTCATTGTCCGGCAAGCGTCCGATATAGGCGGTGTTGCCGCTGAAATTGAACATTTTTCCCTTATTGGGTCCGTTCATGACGAAGATTTTTGACATAATCTGCCTTGCATAGGTTTAAAGTTAAAAGAAAGGAGAGCATGAAACGGCATTTAGACTGTCCGTATCCTCCAGCAGGATTATAATGGAATTACGGCTTTGGTTTTAAAAAATCTGCGACGTAATTTTTAAGATCAGACATCCTGACCGGTTTGGAAAGCACCAGATCAGCCTTCTTTTCCATGGCCGCGGCTTCAGGCTCCTTGCCGTAACCTGTTATGGCTATGACAGGTATATCAGGTCTTTTCTCTTTAAGTGTAGTCACTACGCCCACACCGCTCACAAAGGGCATGACAATATCGGTTATTACCAGGTCATAACCTCCGGCGTCTATCTTCTTCAGGCCTTCCATGCCGTCAGTAGCAAAAATGACTTCGTATCCCAGGTGTATAAAATGTTTGACAAAGGCGGAAAGGACATCAAGATCATCTTCAATAATTAGAATAGTTTTTTTCTCCTGGTCTGTCATATTTTTTCCCTTTAACAGTTTTAAAATGCGATAATATCATGTATTTTAAAAAATGAAAAAATAAAATGTCTTTTTGATAACACTTAATTCCGTTCATCAGGCTGCAGTCAGGATCTTCATAATGCCGATATATAAACCTAGTCCGCGCCCGATTTGATTTCCCTTTCCAGGTAGCCAATATCCTGGTCCTGGGTGTTCTTGGTGCCGATGCCCATAATCCTGATTTTGGTCTGAGAGTCGGCCTGATAATAGATCCTCCCGGAGTAGGCAAAATCTGCTTCAAGAACGTTCATTTTGCCTCCTTTACCGAATACCTTTCTCTTTACAGACACAAGCGTTCTGTCCTCATTAAGCCTGTGAATAAATTCTTCCGCCTTTAATTGAAATTCATCTGAAAGCGCAAGGAACCCTTCAATTGACTTATCGGAAAATTCGAGGTTTTTGTATAGGACCCTGAATCTTTTGCGGGTCGAGTCCGTCATTTTGGTCTTTTTCTTCGGATTCTGCATCCTTTCCTTAAGGTCATTGATTTCGTTCTGCAGGTCTGTGAGTTCTGACTCCCTCTGTTCCCTGAGGTCCCTCTGTGTGGTAAGGCCTTTTTCAAGGGACTCCATCTCCTCCAGGAGGCCGTCAATATCCGTTGAAAGACTTTCCCGGTCCTTTTTTAATTCCTCAATCTTTTTAAGGTAACTGTCCTCTTTAAGCCTTATATCGGAAAGTCCTGATTCCGTGGCATTCAGCTTTTCTGTGAGATCGTTGATATAATCCCTGCGTTTGCTGTCATGGATCTCCGCTTCACGGATATTGCGTCGGATAAAGTATTGTATGACAAACAGGGATAAAAGGTAATAAACAAGCAGTATGCTGTTTGACAGCCAGCTGTTGCGTTTTAAGGTTATTTTTATGGAGACTATAAGGTTATTTAAAATCCTGTAATTCTCGGCAGCAACATCCATATAATTCATCGCATTCTCTGATGAATCCCCCGATGAATCGTAGATGTCTTTTTTCAGGCTGGCAGGATAAAGTATCCGGTCATCCTTTGTCTTCACCATGATCTCGGTGCCTATGCCCAGTTTATACCTTAAACTGTGATCTATCAGATACTCGCCGATATTTCTGTTTACTTCATCCTTGACTGTATATCTGCCCTGATAAAGGGCCTCCTGATTTTTGATAAGTATCTGGTTGATTTCTGCAGTGGCCTGTTTTTGAAGATAAATCTCCAGGGCTTGTAATGTGAAGATGTAGCATATGGCCGGGGCGAATATACAGATAAACAGTAACCTGTAAGGGAAGTTTTTCATCTGATTGTCAAAGGTAAAAGATTAAAAGCAATATCCGGCGTTCATCAGGAGAAAAGCGGTCTCCTGATGAACGCTCCTCAGGGGTTCAAACGCAGGAGGATATCCGGGCTAATTGCCCCCTATTTCTTTTAATACCCTGCGGGCCTCATCTGCGCCATCGAGATCCGCTTTCAGTTCCAGGGCCTTTTTAAGATATTCCTTTGCCTCAGCTTTCTGGTTGTTCTTGAAATGGGCCATACCGAGGTGGTAATTGACCGTAGCGTTATCAGGTGAAATCTCGATGCTGTCCTTGAGCTCCGAGATCGCGTTAAGGTAGCTGCCCTTAAGGTAATAAATCCAGCCCAGGGTGTCCATAACGGATGGGTTTTTAGGCAGCTGCTCCTTTGCGACCTGGGCCAGGTTAAGGGCCTCATCAATATTGCCCCCTCCTTCAGCAAGCATCCATGCCAGGTTGTTGGCTGCCGGACCGAATTTCGGATTTATCTCCAGCGCCTTCCTGTAATTGGCCTCGGCATTCTTGCTGTCATCCATCTGGTCATATATGGCTCCAAGGGCCATATAACCCGATGTGTACTTAGGGTTCTTTTCAATGACTGATTTATATTGAGAGATAGCCTCATCGAAATTTTTCTCGCTTGCATAGATCGTTGCCAGGGCCACATAGGGGGAAAGGACATTAGGATCAGTCTTTATGGCCTCGTCAAAATGCTCCTTCGCCTTCTTGTTGTCCTTCTGCGAGAAAGCGATGTTTCCCTCAAGATATTCTATCAGGGCAACAGCGGACGGGGTGTCTTTTGCCTTTGCCTTCTGTTTCTCGCAGATGCTTACGGCTTCACTATAATTCTTCTCCTTCAGATAGATGGATACCATAAGGCCCAGGGCATCTGTCTGAACGGGATTTATGTCAAGGCTCTTCTGAAGATTTTTTAAGGCATCATCTTTTTTGCCCATAAGGTTGTAGAGGACCCCGAGCCGGAGATATCCTGCAGGGCTTTCCGGATTGAGCGCCACAACCTTTTGAAATGCCTCTTCGGCTCCCTTTGCGTCCTTTTCAAGTATCCTGAGGCTTCCCTTCAAGGTCAAGGCGCTGGTATTTTCCGGGGACCGCGCGAGCACAGCCTCAACCTGTTCGGATGCCAGCGTTTTATCGCTGGACTTTATATAAAGCTCAGCAAGGATCAGTCTTGCGTCCGTCAAATTAGGATTTAGCTCCACCGCCTTTACAAGGCTTTCCCTGCCAAGATCGGTGTCTCCTTTTGCAAGAAGGCACAGGGCCTTCATGTAATGGGCCGTATAGTTATCAGGCTTATCCTTAATAACAGCCTCAAACCGTTCCAGGGCGTTTGCATAATCCTTTTTATATAGGAATATGCGGCCCTTCAAAAATATTGCGGAGAGATTGGTTTTGTCCTTCTCCAGGATTTTATCCGTAACGCTCTCTGCTTCGCTGATTTTTTCAAAATCAAAATGGAGCTGCGCCAGGCTCACCATGACATTCACGTCTTCCGTTTTTATGGCTGCGGCCTTGTTAAAGGTCTCAAGCGCCTTTTCATAGGATTTTCTGCGGGCATAGTACCCTCCAAGATTCATAAGAGGAGAGATGTCGTCATCAGGGGCTGTCGACGCAGCCTCATTATAGGTCTTCTCGGCCTCATCCCACATTGACCTGCCCTCATAGAAGACGGCAAGATAGTACAGGTCCTGGTACCTGGAGTCGGACGAATTGAGCATCTCCTTTAGTGTGGTTTCAGCCTTATCCCATTCCCCCTTCCAGGCATAAATGCTGGATAACGCAATATAGGGGGCCGTGGACTTCGGGTCCAGAGACCTGGCGCTGACAAATGCCTTTTCGGAGAGGTCCCTGTTGCCTTTCAAGAGGTACACCCGTCCAAGAGACAATTGTGTGTTAAAGTGCCTGGGATCAAGGGCTGCGACCTTTTCCAGGGTGGAGATGGCTGAATCAATGTCATTTTCCTGCAGCTGAATGCCGGAGAGGAGGCTGAGCGCCTCGATGCTGTTGGGTGTCTTTTTCAGGATGAGTTCCGCCTTTTCCCTGGCCTGTTTAGTCTCCTTTGCCAGCAGAAGTATCTGTCCTACCTTTAACTGGGCGTTGATATTGTCGGGATTTATTGAAGCGGCATTTAAATATGCCTGATAGGCGTCATTGCCCTGCTTAAGCTTAAGATATGTCTCACCAAGATCATAATAAGCGGAGTCGTTTTTCGGATCCAGCTGAATGACGTTCTTGAGTTCTATAACCGCCTTGTTGAATTCACTGCCGGCAATGTATTCCTTGGCCTTTGCAAGGTGTTTGTCTCTTTTTTCCTCATTGCTTGAGCAGCCTGAGCAGATAAGGGAAAGGCACATGAAAAAGATGATTAAGAGACAGACCCTGTATTTCCCGGTTGTTTGCATTTTATCCTCGCTTATCTAATAAAGTTGGTAGATTTTTCTATATAAAAAAGACATCTGCCCGTTCAAGTTGTTAAGTTCAGGGGAATTATCCTTAAAATGACAGGCTTAAATATAACCTGAATAAACCGTACATGTCAAACCCATTGTTGCGCCGGGCATCTGCGGCAGGCTGCCTATGACCGGTTATGCCCTGCCGGACGCCGGCCCTTATTCTCAAGGCTGATGCACGCTATCTGCCGGCATTATTTGTCACGGGGATCTCCTTGAATATAAGGTCATGAAGTACCGGCCTGAAGGACCTTATATTCAGGTTGTTTCTGTCAGGATGGATCCTGTTGCTTAAAAAAACAACCAGTATCTCTCTATCGAGATCCAGCCAGATCGATGTGCCTGTAAATCCCAGGTGGCCTACGCTGTTGGCCGAGATGTATCTGCCGGCAGCTGAATTTTCAGTTGAAGGGGTGTCCCACCCGAGCGCCCATGTGCTGCCCTTGATAATATCCTGTCTTTTAAAAAAAATCCTTACAGTGTCGGGCGAAAGGTAATCGCTCCTCCTTCCGGTGTAATGTTCTCGCAACATATCAGCGACAACAAAGACCTCCTCGGCGGTCCCGAAAAGGCCGGCATGGCCGGAATATCCGCCTGCGGCGAATGCATTTTCATCGTGCACCTCCCCCATGATTATCCGTTTTCTCCAGGGGCAGTCTTCTGTTGCGGCAAACTCCTCTTTATTGAAATGCGCGTCAGCCCCGGAAAGAAAGGTCCGCTTTAATCCCATGGGAGCATAAAAATTCCTGTGGACAAATTCCCTCAGGGTCTGACCGGATGTTGATTCAACAACCCATTCAATGACCATGAAACCAAGGTCGCTGTAGAGGCAGCTGCTCCCCGGGGGATACTGCAGGGGCTCCTCTATTATCCTATCTCTTAAGACCTTCTTCCTTGAATCCGCGCTGTATTTCATCAGATCCGGATAAAAGGGCATCCAGTCCCTGAAACCTGCGCTGTGACTGAGGATGAAACGCAGGGTCAGGTCTTTCTTGTCTTTAAGGCTGTCTGTCTTAATGAGATCGGATAACGGCTGATCCAGATCAACCCTGCTGTCATCAACCAGTTTCATGATCGCCAGGACAGAGGCTAGGGGTTTTGTCAGTGAAGCAAGGTCAAATATCGTATTCTTTTTCATCGGCAGGATCTCGGGAATTATTGAGAGATTTCCGGCCTCTTTTAAAAAAAAGATCTGCCCTTTTTGTGCGACAAGAAGGACGGCCCCCGGGTAGACCCCATCAGTGACTCCCTTCTCAAGGAGATCAGTTAAGTTCTGAGTAAATTTATCAAGTTGATGTTGCATTTGAAGTACTCAGGCCCAAGGCTTAGGGCTCAAGGCGCAAGGATAAGAAACGTGAGGAGTAAGGCGTTAGTCGTAAGGGGACGGAACCAAAACCAGATTTTTCATCTGACTTATTAGGTCTTTGCCCCTCACGTCTTACCACTTTCGCCTCACACCTTACTCCTGCCGTCTGTTTCCTTGCCCCCTGCGCCTTGTGCCTTGCACCCCTATTCCATATATACATGTGCAAATACCTTGGCGTCGGAAATTATATCGCTTATAGGGCAGAATTCATTCGGTTGATGGGCCGTATCAGGAGAGGTTACCCATACGGCTGAGGGAAGGCCCTCCCCCCGGAAAAAGGCAGCAACTGTCCCTCCTCCTATGCCCATAGGTTTTGCCTCCAGACCTTTAACCCTTCCTATAGCCCTGGCAAGAGACGCCACAACAGGCGCATCTGCAGGCGTGGGACTGACAGCGTCCTGTCTGTGTACGGGTTCCACCTGGATAGATAACTGCAGCTCCTCTTCCAGTCCCCGGGAGATTGTCTTTATTTCATCAATAATATCATCAACGCTGTATCCGGGGAGGATCCGGCAGTCCATATAAAATATGTCTTTGCCCGGGATTGTATTGATGTTGGGGACATTGGCCTCAATTTTGGTGGGTTCAAAGGTTGATTCGGGGGGAGAGAACAGTTCATCCGTCAGTTTAAATCTCTCCTTCAATCCCTGAAGTGCCACGATCAGCCTTGCCGCTCCATAAAGGCTGTTCCTGCCTTCCCCGGGGGTGCTTCCGTGGCATTGCCTTCCTATGACTGTAAATCTTATCCATAGCATGGACTTTTCAGCGACCTCAATCATGGAGCCGTCACTGTTGCCGCCGTCAGGCACGATAATAAGATCTTCCGGTTTGAATAATTCCCTGCGATGCTTCACCAGATACTCAAGCCCGTATCTGCTACCTGTCTCCTCGTCGGCAACAAAGGCAAGGCCGATTTTTCTCTTAAGCCTTATCCCGCATTCCCTTACGGCCTTAAGGGCCAGGAACGAGCTGACGATGCCGTGCTGGTTGTCCTCTACACCCCTGCCTATTATATTGTCCCCTTCAACGCGCACGACATAAGGATCGCTTTTCCAGAGGGTAAGATCTCCCGGAGGAACAATATCGGTGTGGCTGAGCACCCATACCCTCGGTTGGCCGTCCTGACCATCCCAGAGGGCAATCAAATTCGGACGATATCCATCCTTTGCCCTTTCATCAGGGACCCTGATCTCCTCGATAAGATCCGGGGACAATTCCCGCAGCTTCTCTTTCAGAAATGCGGCCTTTTCATGTTCGCCTGTTCCGCCGTTGGCAGGGCCGAGGGCAGCCCTTGCCGTCAGCTCTGACTGGAGGGCAATTATCTCATCCCTGTAGCCGTCTAATGTTTTAAAGACCCTTTCAAGTTCCGACATCTGTGTTTTCTCCACTATTCCACTGTCACGCTCTTTGCCAGGTTCCTGGGCTTGTCGATATCCCTCTTAAGAAACTGCGCACAGTAATAGGCCAGCAGCTGGCAGGGCACAACTGCCAGGATAGGGTAGAGGAAATCCAGGGTAGGCGGGATCTCGATAACATCATCAGCCATGTCTTTAATTGTAGTGTCGCCTTCTGTAACTATCGCAATTATAGGGCCTTTCCTGCTCTTTATTTCCTGGATGTTGTTTATCATCTTGTCGTACATGGAATCTACGGGCGCTATGGCGACCGTGGGCATGTCAGGATTGATGAGGGCAATAGGGCCGTGTTTCATCTCTCCGGCGGCATATCCCTCTGCATGGATATAGGAGATCTCCTTCAGCTTCAATGCGCCTTCCATGGCAATGGGATATCCAAATTGCCTGCCGAGGAACAGCCAGTTGCTGCAATTATAATATTTTTCGGCAATGGCCTGGATATGATTGGCCTTTGACAATATATCCTTTACCTGGTTCGGCAACTCCTCCATTGCCCTTATGGCCTCAACGCCGTCTGTAAGCGACAGGTTCTGGTGCCTGCCCAGCAGCAGGGCAAGGAGCGTAAGGATGGTGAGCTGAGAAATGAATATCTTGGTAGAGGCAACGCCTATCTCAGGACCTGAGTGATTATAAATCCCGGCCTCGGTCTCCCTTGATATGGAACTCCCGACCACATTGACGATCCCGAGAAGCCTTGCACCCTTCCTGCGGGCCTCCCTTATCGCGGCCAGTGTGTCTGCCGTCTCGCCTGACTGGCTCATGGCGATAATAAAGGTATTGGGGGGGAAGTTCAGTTTCCGGTAACGGAATTCGGATGCCACCTCCACCTCGACGTCTATATCAGTCAGTTTTTCAAAGACATACCTGGCTACGCAGCCTGCATAAAAGGATGTCCCGCAGGCGACAATAACAATATGTCTGCATTTCTTGAGTGAATCCCATACGGGCATTATTCCTCCCAGCTTGGGGACGCCTTCGCCCTTGTCCACCCGACCTCTCATGGCGTTCCTGATGGTCTCGGGCTGCTCGAATATCTCCTTGAGCATAAAGTGAGGGAAGCCTTCCAGGTCAACGTCCTCAGCAGACCATTCCACCGTTTCTGCATCCCTGGTAACAGCCTTTGCCTGTGCCGTGAATATGGAAACGTTGTCACCTGTAATAGTGGCCAGCTCATTATCGTTAAGGTGAATGACCTTGTTGGTATATCTCACCATTGCGGAGACATCCGATGCCGCAAAGTTTCCATCCTCTCCAACCCCTATTATCAGGGGGCTGCCTCTCCTTGCAACCACGATCTGTCCGGGGAGTTCCCGGTGGATTACGGCAATGCCGAAGGTGCCTTCAACCTGGGACATGGTCTTGCGGACGGCCTCTTTAAGGTCCCCTTCAAAATTCATGGCAATCAGGTGTGCAAGAACCTCAGTGTCGGTCTCAGACCTGAATTTAACCCCCTTTTTCCCCAGACGTGTTTTTATGGACTGATAGTTTTCTATTATCCCGTTGTGGATAACAAATACGTTTTCCTTTTCATCCCTGTGGGGGTGGGCATTCTGTTCGGTCGGCTCCCCATGGGTCGCCCACCTGGTATGCGCGATGCCTGATGTGCCCTTTATATCAATCCCGTTGATGGCCTTCTCCAGCTGGACTATCTTGCCCACGGCCCTTATATAATCAACATGATTTCCATCCTGCACGGCCAGTCCGGCCGAATCATAGCCCCGGTACTCCAGACGTTTGAGACCTTCGATAAGGATAGGTTCCGCCTTGCTTTTCCCCACGTAACATACAATTCCGCACATGTGATATTCCTTTGTCCAAGTTTGATATGATTGTTAGAGCATAAGCCCGTGCATAAACAAAGAGCATATAGCCTTAAGGTGCAGGGCGCAAGGCGCACGGCTAAAGGGAAAGAGTGCTTATGAGTCTCTTGAGCTGATTACCCTGGTCCCGCCCATATAGGGCACAAGGGCATCCGGTATTACCACGCTCCCGTCCTTCTGCTGATAGTTCTCAAGCACAGCCACAAGGGTTCTCCCGACCGCGAGTCCTGATCCGTTGAGGGTATGGACAAGCTCTGTGCCGGTTGTGCCCTTCCGCCTGAACCTGATTTCCGCCCGCCTGGCCTGAAAATCCGTAAAATTGCTGCATGAAGATATTTCGCGATAGAGATTCTGCCCGGGCAGCCAGACCTCAATGTCATAGGTCTTGGCTGATGAAAAGCCCATGTCCCCGGTGCACAGGGTGACCACCCTGTAGGGCAGTCCCAGCCTCTTGAGTATGTCTTCAGCATCCGCGGTCAACTTTTCAAGCTCATCCCAGGAATCCTCCGGGCGGCTGAATTTTACAAGCTCCACCTTGTTGAACTGGTGCTGCCTTATGAGCCCTCTTGTGTCCTTTCCATAGGACCCGGCCTCCGAGCGGAAGCAGGGGGTATAGGCGACATAATGGATGGGCAGGTCTTCCTCCTGCAATATCTCTTCCCTGTGTATATTGGTGACGGGGACCTCGGCGGTAGGGATAAGGTAGTGGTCCCATCCCTCAATCTTGAAAAGGTCCTCCTTGAATTTTGGCAGCTGCCCCGTGCCGGTCATGCACGCGGAGTTTACCATGAAGGGCGGAAGGACCTCGGTATAGCCATGGGCCTTAGTGTGCATGTCCAGCATGAAATTTATTATCGCCCTTTCAAGCCTGGCGCCCGCGCCCATGTAAAGGGCGAATCTTGCCCCTGCCAGCTTTGCAGCGCGGGCAAAATCGAGTATTCCCAGATTTTCGCCGATCTCCCAGTGGGGAAGGGGTTCAAAATCCTTTGCCTTTATCTCTCCCCATGTCCGGATTACAGGATTGTCCCTGTCATCGATGCCCACGGGCACGGACTCGTGCGGGACATTGGGGATGATCATGGTTATGGCGTCAAGCTTCTCCTGGATCTCAGCCAGGCCTGTCTCAAGGTCTTTGATCTCAGCGGATACCTTTTTCATTTCAGCGATAATGGAT
Source organism: Desulfobacteraceae bacterium (assembly GCA_041310455.1). Classification (GTDB taxonomy): domain Bacteria; phylum Desulfobacterota; class DSM-4660; order Desulfatiglandales; family HGW-15; genus JAFGIC01. Next base: position 12,187 of record JBFYXR010000296.1, read on the forward strand.
GAAGCATCCTGCCTGCTTTTCTTCATTGCCGCGATATCATCGCTTACCTTGTTGCGCTGAAACCGCAGGGACTCAATTGCTGAAAGCCTCTCCCGCCGGTCTTTGTCTATAGAATCAAAGACGGACAGATCCATGTCATACTTCCTGTTTTTGAGCATCTCCCTGATTTTATCCGGATTGGACCTGATAAATTTAAGATCTAGCATAGGATCTCCTTACGGTTATTATTGTTTCTATTAACATATTGTTTTTCTACCATGAATTATTGCCTGGCGTCAATTATTTTGACCTTTATAATGCGGGCATTGCCGTTTGTGATAAATTGTGCTATAGGCTGAAAATCCGAATTAAAGGTTGCAGAGATCCGCATCGATGAATGTTTCCATTTACCAGAGATACGGCAATTAAATTATCGAAGGATGGGAGTTGCGGGATCCAGATAAAACTCAATATTTAATATTCCGGTTATTAGAATGACTGATAAAAAGACAAATCCCTTATGGAACATTTTAAAGTCCGTTAAACTCACCCTTGTCCTGCTTGCATTGCTGGCCGCTGCATCGGTGATCGGCACATTGATCCAGCAGCAGGACAGCGCCGGCATTTATCATTCAATATGGTTCAGGATGATAATATTCTGTCTCGCAGTAAATCTCCTGGTCTGCTCCCTGGACAGATTTCCGGCGACGCTGAAGCTGTTAAGGCTGACCCCAAGCCCAGACAGGGCAAGGGTATTTGAAGAGGCGACACCCCGGACAATAAAATTAAGTAATGCGAGTGTTGATCAGGTCTCATCGGCTGTGAAGGAATACCTGAAGGGCAGGTATAGCCAACCTGCCGTCAAGGAGAGCGGCGGCTCCTCCTTTATCTATTTCGAGAAAGGGCGGTTCTCTTTGTTCTCGGTCTATCTTGTCCACCTGAGCGTTTTAATCATACTTATAGGGGCGATAGCAGGATCGATCTTCGGATTCAGCGGCTATGTAAACATCCCTGAGGGCGGGTCTATAAACAGCATCATGATTACAGGCGGGGAGAATCACAGCCACAGAGAACTGGGGTTCACTGTGGCGTGTAAAAAGTTCCTGGTTGATTACTATGATAACGGAAGCCCGAAGGAATACAGATCAGACCTCAGTTTTATTGCAGGCGGGAAAGAGGCCCTGAGTGGGAGTCTTCGTGTTAATCACCCTATAACATTCATGGGCGTAACGTTCTATCAGTCAAGCTACGGCACTGTGCCGGGGGAAAAGGCCCTCATCAGGGCAATCAACGATGAGAAGGGCGCAGAGGAGACAATGATCGAGGCTGAACTGGGAAAGACAGTCACGCTTCCCGACAACAGGGGAGAACTGACCCTTTCCGATATAAAGGATAACCTCATGAACATGCTGGGGCCGGCTGTCCTTGTCACTATCAAGTCGCCCGAGGGAGAGGAAACGCAGATATGGCTGTTTCAGGACAGGGAGATGGTAAAGGAAAAGTTTTCCGGGATGTTCGATCTGTCTCAGAAGTTCAATCCCTCCGCGTACAGCCCCTTCACCTTAAGCCTTGATACGATAGAGTCCGTGGCCTATACCGGTCTTCAGGTCTCAAGGGACCCCGGGGTGAAATTTGTCTTTATGGGTTTTTTTATGATTATAATCGGCCTGTTCCTAACCTTTTTTACTTCCCACAGGAGGTTCTGGATAAGGATCGCCGGCGAAAAAGGTAATGTAAAGGTAGGGCTTGCAGGGACAGCGAGTAAAAATCCTGTCGGGATGGAAAGGGAGCTTGACAGGCTTCTTCAAAAATTGAAAAAAGTCACAGGAGAATTGCAACATAATGGTTAATACTGTTATCCTGAGTTATATAACCTTCGTCTATTTTTTCTGTTTTCTGGCATACCTGGTTTTGCTCGTAACCGGAAGACAGCTGTTTGGAAGGGCAGCAACATTTCTGACTATTGCGGGATTTATCGGACACACCATCGGGATCGGGTTCAGGTGGTTTGAGTCCTATAAACTCGGCATAGGTCATGCCCCCCTGTCGAATCTGTATGAATCGCTCATATTTTTCTCATGGGCAATTGTCCTTCTTTATCTGGTTGTTGAAAAGCGGACCAGGAACAGGAGTATCGGGACTTTTGTGACCCCCCTTGCCTTTCTCTCTCTTGCCTATGCCTCCTTTTCCAGCAACGTCCAGGACAGCATCCAGCCCCTGGTCCCGGCCCTTCAGAGCAACTGGCTTACCGCCCATGTCATCACCTGTTTTTTCGGGTATGCGGCGTTCGCCCTGTCCTTCGGGATGAGCATCATGTACTTTATCAGGATGTCCGGCGGGACTGACGGCAGCGGGATCCTGTATAAAATCATCCCGGGGCTGGATGTCCTTGATGAATTAAGCTACCAGATGGTGGTGATCGGTTTTCTCCTCCTGACCCTCGGTATAATAACCGGATCCGTATGGGCCCATACCGCCTGGGGCAGTTACTGGACCTGGGACCCTAAGGAGACATGGTCCCTCATAACGTGGCTTGTATATGCGGCCATGCTGCACGCAAGACTGATGAGGGGATGGCAGGGCAAGAGGCTGGCGATGTTCTCGGTGACAGGTTTCATTTGCGTCCTCATTACCTATTTCGGGGTCAACTATCTTTCAAGCCTTCACAGCTACAGCCTATAGAAATTCAGGATGTAATCCAGGACATCATCGAGATTCCCAAAAAGGCCGTAGCCGTCGCCCGTATAGGCGCTGTTCCAGGGGAATAGCAATCCTGCGCCGAGCGCGCCGTGTTCTACCGCCTTTTTAAGTGTCTCAGGGATATCGTCAACAACTACATCCGCCCCGTTAAAGAGGACCGTCTTGTCAAAAGAGAGGTGAAGTTCGTCATAGAGAATTCCATGCCTTTTCAGCCAGGCCTCAGTCGCCTGTCTGGTATCAGCAAGCCTGTGGCTGGCAAGGATAGTATAAAAACCCTGTTCCCTGAGTGTTGAGAGGAAATTTCTGGCTTCAGGATAGGGCCGGTATTGTTCGCTGTCCTGGTTGTAGTGAATGAGGTTGATGGAGGCCATAAACTCCGATTCAGAACAATATTCCTCCCAGAAGTTGGAGGATGACCATAGATCCGGAGCAGGAAAATTTTTATTTATCTTTTTCATCTCCAGATAAAAGGCATCGCAGAACTGCCACAAGGTATTGTCGATGTCTATGATCGCGATCTTATTCATTAATCTCCCTTCTGCTTTATCTTGTTATACCCTTTTTCACCATAGGGCTGAAGCTTTTCCAGCCACATCTCTTCAAGTGCGGCTAAATCGCCTGTGTAATTATGATCCGGACCATCCTTCGGTTCAAGCTGATCCACAACGGCAAAGATAAAATTTTCCTCGCCATACCGGAGGTAATCTCTCTGCAGTTCCCTGTTCATGTGTGATCCCTGCTTAAGCTGAAACCTGTAGCTGTTTGCCTTCCCCGGCAGGTTCTTGCTGCTTCCAATGAGGAGCTTGCCGTTGACCAGGTTTCTGATGCTGTAAATCCCCATGGGCGGCAGGGACTGCTTATACTGCTTTTTTAATTCCTTTTTGTCTGTCATTTTATTTCCAGTTTTAAAATAGGAATGGGAGGCAGGATTGCATTCAATCGCCCTACCTCCATCCAGAGGCTCCAATTACCTCTTTGATATCTAGGTTTGGGAGCTCTATATAATAAAGTTATTAAATCCGAGTTGCCGAGATTTTTTCAGTAGATTTTAAAGAGGATCTTACATTATTAAAATAAAAAATTTTCTACTACTTGTTTTCACATCGATTCTTGTTAAATTTTTCTTTCAGTTTTAGTAATGAATCTGTTAATGGTGGCCGCAGAAGTTCATTTTGGTATTTTGAGATATTGTTTCCCTCAGAGAGGAAGAGACAATTCACAATCTCATCAATCAATTTAACGCTGAGAGTTCCTTCAATTGTTATCTCTTTATTATTATCTATTTCAGATGGTGTGAACTCATATAAATCATAAAACTGAACCCATGTGTCTTTCTGGAAGAATGTTTTACCTGCGGGGATAAAAAACAAGCTTCGCTCTTTAATACACCCAGCCTTTATAGGTCTATTCTTTTGTTGAGATGTGGTTTTTACAAAAAGATAAGGTTCGTTTTCCTTAGGGGAGTTCAATAAGATCAGATATTTTTTCCCGATAGCCCCGTCATGAAATATTAATTTGGGATGATGATAGATGACCCCTCGCGTCTGCAATTAATTAGCTCCAAATATCCTGAACATCTCTGAACGTTCCTCCATCCTTTCTCTTGCTTCTTCGGGAGACAGACTAATTATTTCACTATCAACTGCAAGTATATATTCTATTTTTTGAAAAGGGCCTTTTTCTTTAAGAGTTTTATCCCATGGTTCATTCTTTAAGTGGGTTGATTCAACCATGGTCTCAGCTTGTGCGTCTTTAAAGATAAAGGATATGTTTTCCAAAAGCTCCAATTCCCTTTTGGAAAAATATTTTTCATCAAACTTTCTTTTAGGCCTTATTTGCTGGAAACCTTCTATTGGAAGCTGTTGGATTGTCTCTTTCATGTCAGGTTTCATTTTGCCAGAAAGTTCTTCAAAAAGTTCTTTAGGGACAGGTCCCATCTCCCATGCAAAATAATCTAATCCTGTTACAGGCCTTCCTGTTTGCTTAAAATGGGAAAAATCTAAAAAATAAAGGAGCTTAAGCAACTTGGTTTTACCGCAATAATTTGTATTTTTAGCAAAATAAGTTATTGCGTTTACTAATTTTTCTCTATGGTGTGTTATTATCATATATACAATATCGGCAGCTTTGTTTATAAAGTCAAGAGCCTTGGATTCGATTAAGATTAACTAAATTTACATTTAAAATCAAATAATTATTTCTCAGCATATAAGTAAGAAAAGGAAAGAAGTATCCTAAACGCTTAAATTCTTTTGCTAAGCTTGAGTTGTGTGGTAATACAGGAAAGGGTAAAAGGAGCTTTTAAACATGATCGTTCAGATATATGAGATACAGACGCCCGGGGAGGCAGAGGGTTGCATCGAGGCGGGTGTTGACCACATCGGCAGCGTCATACTTGATAAAAGGGAATGGAAGCAGCCTCTTGTGAGGGACGCCATAGGGGTATCCGACGGCACCAGCGTGAAAAACAGCATAATCCCTCTCTTTGACAACATGGACGCCATCTTCAGGTCCCTTGATTATTATCAGCCGGATTTCATCCATTTCTGCGATACCCTGACCGATGAGGATGGAGACGAGGTTGAGATCGAGAGGTTTATAGATATCCACAGGGAGACCAGGAAGCGGTTCCCGGAGATAAAGATTATCCGCTCTATCCCCATACCGGTTGATGGATCGGGCGCGGATTTCCCCACGTTGGACCTAGCCCGTAAATTTGAGGAGGTGTCCGATATCTTTCTTACGGACACATGGCTGGGCCGGGAGCCGGTAAAGGGCTTTATCGGCATAACCGGAAGGCAGTGCGACAGGAGGCTGGCCCACGACCTTGTCAGGGCAAGCAGGATACCGGTAATCCTTGCGGGAGGGCTTTCCCCTGAAAATGTGTATGAATCCCTCGTGGAGATCGCTCCTGCAGGGGCAGACAGCTGCACCCTGACCAACAGGAGGGATGCAGAAGGAAAACCGGTCCGGTTCAGGAAGGATTTCTCAAAGGTAAGGAGATTTGTGGAGGAGACCCGGCGGGCCGAAGAACTCCTTGGGAACGAGAAGGAGAGGCTGATGAGGTCGATTGCCGTTCTGAAGGAAAGGCTCAGGGACCGGCAGGCGGCCCTCCCTGCCCATTCCATAAGGCCGAACCAGATCCTGGCTATTGAGGAGCTTGAAGATGAGATAGCCTCTAAGGAAGCAAAATTGTTAAGTCTGTAAACCTTTAACAAAGAAGGTTTTTCATTTTGATTTATCAATAATTTTACATTAAAGAATAAATGTAATAGGTAGTGTCCATCCATAAATAAGGCTTTTATGGATGGAGCGTTCAGCGTTCAGCGATCAGCAGTCAGCCAACCGATTGAATTATAAGACTTTAGCTG
>JBFYXR010000297.1:0-3732 GCA_041310455.1 Desulfobacteraceae bacterium
CCGGTTAGGATTTTGCAGGGAGTAGTAACCGGTATAGATGTCATGGGAGGTCCAATTTTTTTAATTGAAATGGATTGGATGCAACATTCCGGAACAAAGGTGATCTAAAGCGGGCGGGTATGATCAATAATATCTGCCGGGACCTCACCCCCCTTTAGCAGTTGAGATCCCTTTCCGCCCGCTTTACAGGCTTGATGCTTAATCCTCAGCAGGCCGCACCATTTCAATTTAAAAAATTGGGCTTCCCATGACGAGGATGCATGCTAGTGCAAAATCCTAACCGGGCATAGCTGGTCAGAATTAAATATCCTTTAAAAGCAGGTTGGCCTCTGAGTTTTCCACTATCCCTGAAAAATCCTCCATGCATTTTGATATCCTTTCTATCTCCGATGAACGGGTGATGGGGATCTCCTCGCTGCCCAGTGCGTTCAGGGAACTGACGACAAAATTGATGCTCAGGCTGTCCAGCGAGCGGGCAGGCTGGTAGAATATAACCCTTTCCTCTTTCCCGATGGATTCGGAAAGTATGCCGCAGCTCACGAGGTCATAGAGCAGCTGACGGGTCAGCCTGATCGGCGTTTCAAGGGCTTTTGCTATCTCTGATGCGGTCTGGGGACTTTCCCCATTCATAAACCTTTTGACGCACAGATGGCATATGGACAGCGCAATCAATCTTTTTGTGGACACGCTGGCGCCCAGGGACTCGGGCTCAAGCTCATAGGTCCCTACGTTCTGATGGGCAAAGGATATCTCAGCGCCGAAGAGCACAATAAGCCAGCTCAATTGAAGCCATACCATGAAAAAGGGCAGGCTCGCGAATCCTCCATAGATCGCCCCGTAGTTGGACACCTTTACCTGGAATACAATATAGCCCCATTGCAGTACTTCAAAGGCAGTTCCGGCTACAATGCCTCCCAGAATTCCGGAGCTCCACCTGACCTTTGTATTGGGCATGAACATGTAGATAAAAATGAAAAGGAGCCATACGACACAGTAGGGGAGGATCTTGAGGCCCAGCATTATCAGGGGGCTGACAGGACCTAACAGGTCCACGTTTTGGGTAAAGTGTATAATCCGGGCGGAAATGAATATTGTAATGCTGCTTGATATTATGAAAAGAATCGGAGCTACAAAAAGGATCGAAAGATAATTGCTGAGCCTTCTTCCAATGGTCCTGTTTTGTCTTACACCCCATATTTCATTGAAGGATTTTTCTATATTGCCCAGCAGTCCTATGATGAGAAAAATAAGGACTGCTACGCCTACACCTGCGATAAATCCTCCCTTTACGTCCTCAAGGGCGGAATTCGCAAATGAGATTATGTACCTGAACGCCTCCTCCTGGCCTTTCATCTTCTCTATCAGCTCGCTCTCAAGGAGGCTCTGTATCCCGAATCCCTTGGCAATCCCGAAGGCAAGGGCCGCAAAGGGGACCACGGAAAGGAGGGAATAAAATGTCAGGGCTGACGCCCTCAGGGCGCACTTGTTTTCATCAAACCCCCGGAAGGCAAGAAAAACGATCCTGACCTGCCTGAGGAAAAAAGATTTAATAGGGGAAAGGGACTCCAGCGGTATCCGCCACAGGTCATGTTGAAGAAAATGTATTATCCTTGAAAGAGGCATCATCCTCCTTTCAACCGTCTCCCTGTGTCTTCTGAACCTTTGCCCATGTGTCGCGGAGGGAGACAATCCGGTTAAAAACGGGATTATTCACGGATGAATCAACCGAATCGGCGCAGAAATATCCGAGCCTTTCAAACTGGCATCTGTAACCCGGTTTGACCTCCCTCAGGGCAGGTTCAAGCCGGCATGAGACCAATTTCTCCACGGATTTGGGGTTTACCTTTTCAAAGAAATCCAGGCCGTCCCTGTCATCCATGGGATTATCCATCAGGAAAAGGTGATCATACAGCCTGACCTCCGCGTTGAAGGCATGCCTGGCCGATACCCAGTGCAGGGTTGCCTTTACCTTTCGGCCGTCAGGGGCATCCCCGCCTTTTGTAGCCGGGTCATAGGTGCAATGCAATTCAATAATCTCACCGGTGTCTTTATCCTTTACCACATCGGTGCATTTGATGAAGTAGGCGTACCTGAGCCTTACTTCCCTGCCCGGTGCGAGCCTGTAGAATTTTTTCGGAGGATCTTCCTGGAAATCCTCCTGCTCGATATATATGACCTTTGAAAACGGGACTTTCCTTGCCCCCATGGATGGGTCCTCCGGGTTGTTAACGGAATCCAGCTCCTCGTTGAGGTCATCAGGGTAGTTGTCTATAGTAACCTTCAGGGGCCTCAGGACCGCCATCATCCTCGGCGCCCTTTTATTAAGATCCTCCCGCAGGCAGTGCTCAAGGAACGCCGTGTCGATCATGCTGTCCCTCTTGGCCACGCCGATCCGCTCACAGAATGTCCTTATGGATTCAGGCGTGTAGCCGCGCCTTCTGAGCCCTGAGATGGTCGGCATGCGCGGGTCGTTCCATCCGCTTACATAGCCTCTTTCCACGAGCTGGAGGAGCCTGCGTTTGCTCATCACGGTGTGTGTCAGGTTGAGTCTTGCAAATTCGATCTGCTGGGGATGATATATATCCAGTTCTTTTACAAACCAGTCATAGAGAGGGCGGTGGTCTTCGAATTCCAGCGTGCATATGGAATGGGTTATCCCTTCTATTGAATCGGACTGTCCGTGCGTAAAGTCATACATGGGATATACGCACCATTTATCCCCTGTCCTGTGATGCCCGGCATGCAGTATCCTGTACATCACGGGGTCTCTCATGTTCAGGTTAGCCGATGCCATATCGATCTTAGCCCTGAGGACCTTTTCCCCGTCCCTGAATTCCCCCCTTGTCATGCGTCCAAAGAGGTCCAGGTTCTCCTCCACTGACCGGTTGCGACAGGGGCTGTCCTTGCCTGGCGCGGTAAGCGTGCCGCGATATTCCCTTATCTCGTCGGCGGTCAGGTCATCAACGTAGGCCTTGCCTGACCTGATCAGGCTAACGGCGAATTCATGGAGCCTGTCAAAGTAGTCGGACGCGTAATACATCCTGTCCAGCCAGTCGAATCCCAGCCATTTGACGTCCTCTTTAATGGATTCAATATACTCCTCCTCCTCCTTGACCGGGTTGGTGTCATCAAAACGGAGGTTGCACAGGCCCTTATACTTTTCAGCAAGGCCGAAATTAAGGCATATGGACTTGGCATGGCCTATATGAAGATACCCGTTAGGTTCCGGCGGGAACCTGGTATGAACGCGCCTGCCGAATCTGCCTGTCTGCATATCCTCTTCAATTATGCTTTCTATAAAATTGGCAGGGGTGTTATCATCGTTAATATTCATGCTCAGACTCCGGGGTTATATAATCGATATATTATAGCATCAACTGTTGATAAAAATTCCATCATTCAAGGCTTGATGGAAACGGAATGTACAGGTTTCTAAATACGGTGGATCTAATCATTGCCCAAATCGACAATCCAAGTCAAGTTAGAACTTGTATGCTGATAGCACTATTTTAAGGCCGGCATGATGGGATCTAATGAAGTGTTAATGAGTGCAGCCCCCTGTTTAATATGTCCCTTAATAATAAAAAAAAGGTTAGACAGGAGGCCTTTTTAACAGCGCCTTTCTCATGGCAGGCAGCGCCGGACATTTTCCTTTCTTCCTCAATTATAAGGTGTTTCAGGGCGTCTTCGGAAATATCCCTGTATTCATTCAATGTAAGATCAGGCATTGGG
>JBFYXR010000298.1:0-5647 GCA_041310455.1 Desulfobacteraceae bacterium
TTGTAAAATATCTTTCCGTTATAGATGCCGCCGTCCCTGATAATGCGCTCATAGCGCATGGCCGCCTTGGCGTATAGAGACTGGGCCTCCTGGGGATACCTCACGGACGCCTCGTCAGCCTTTTTAAACAGGTCCTTTGCCTCGTCATAAAGGGCGGATACCTGCGCCTTGTCAATGGTCGCGGAATAAACGCTTTTAAGGCCGGCAACCTGTAATAGCGCCATGACTATTATAACAATTATGTGTATATGTCTTAACATGTGAACAATTTTTTTCATATTTGAACACTTCATGAGTATTTTCAGGCGCAAGGCTCAAGGCGCATGGCATAAGGCAAGACAGAAGATTTCAAATTCAGGATTTCATATCCTTCTATTACCCTGTGCCCTGTGCCATGCGCCTTTCTTTTATCTGACCCTTTTCTCAATCTCCTTCCCAACCATCAGCGCCTTTTCGATTAAAAAGGATACATCCCCTGTCCCCGCCTTTCCTGCATATCTGCCTTCCTCGCACCTTCTGAAAAGGGCCTCAAGTTCGTTAATTGCAGTCTGATCAAGCCCCCCTGCGGATAACCTGTCCTTTACGTCATTAAAGGTCAGGGCGTTTCCGGCCATATGGAGCTTATCGCCCAAGTAACTGCGCAACGCGTCCAGGACCATGGCGCAGCCGTCGCTCATTGAAGATGCATGCCCGGCCCCATTCAGGGATGAAGAGAACCTTCCGTATGCCCTGCGGGATCTGACCTTTCGCGAATCGGCGTTCCTGCGGCGATAAAAATGTGCGCCGGCCAGAAGCAGGACATAAATCAGGGGAGGCCCGAAGACCATGACCTTCATCCGGGGCGATCTCAAGGATGAAATGGAATCAACGGCCTGATTTTCCATGACGGACGCATCCTCATAGTTTGAGGCTATCCCTTTGTTGAGAGACTCGACCCCGCTTACAGCCTTCACATCGCCGGCATCTCCCTCTGCATCCAGGGCGGTAAGCATCTTGGTCTCCCTTACAACAAGGGGTATGGGCTCTGTCCTTGCTATCCGGTAGGTCCGGGAATCGGTATCAAAATAGGGAAGCTCAATCGCGGGTATTTCTTTGACATCCGACCTTAGCGGTCTTATGGTCTGGGTGAAGACCTTGGCCTTTCCTGATATCTCCCCCCTTGCGCTCTCTGCCGGAATCTTGAAATCCCCTGTAAGGGCCGGCTGTTTTTCAAGGGCGGGCAGCTCGACGTTCTCCAGGTATTCAGGGCCGCTCAGGGTAAGCGTCAGGGTGATGGGATCTCCCACGGAGACCTCGACAGGGGCCGCGTCGCAACTTATCGCATATTTGCCGATGTGCCCGACGAAATCGGCCGGCCGCCCGTTTTCGGGCAGATCCAGAACGTTCAGCGTCAGTGAATTTGAAGGCACAACAACGGTCTTGTAGACCCCTGTCCTTGCGCTGCTGAAGAAATTGTCATTGAAGAAGTCATCGAAAAAACGGTCATTAAATGTATCCCGTTGTCTTTGATATCCAGTCAGGACGCTGCATGATACCGTTGCAGGTGCTATGGTTATATTCCCAGGCCGGACCGGGATCAGGACCTTTTTAAAGGTTATCGTGGTAAATTCCCTGCCTTCCAGTGTGCCTCTGCCCTTCACCCCGATAACTTCGCTGTTTCCGATGGGGATCCGGAATACGTTTCCGGCCTGCTGGCCCGCGGCCACGGTGTCGGAGAACTTGAAAGATGCATCAGACAGAAGAGGAAGGGTAAAACAGAAATCCCTTACATCGCTGCCGATATACCCTGTTACCGTCATTATAACAGGCTCGCCGACATAACACCGGGTATTCGACAGGAAAAGCCTCAGCTTGAAATCCTCCGTCTCGGTCGGCTCACCCACACTTATCTGGATCGGTTCCGTCTCGGCTGAACTGCCTCCCGCAATAACCCTGATGGACGGAATAGTGAGGCGGCCTGAACGGGCGGGGGTGAGCTGATAGGAGAAATAATATCCCTCCCTTACATCCCTGGTCACCTGGCCGTTGACGATGGTTATGGAACTGCTGCTGTTCTGCTGCCCGCCCTGGAAGACGACATTGAAATCCTTTATAGCGGATGTGTCGGGCTGCTGGGGGTCCTCCGAGCCTGACACCTGTATCTGAAAGATAAAAGGCTCACCGACCGACACCTCGGTCTTTTCAGCCGCTGCCTTTGCGCTCAGTTCGGCCGCAATGGCGGAATTACACGAAACAAGCATGACCGCAGCGAAAAATATGCAAAGCCTCTTTATCATCACCAGTCCTTGTCCACTCCTTTATAACCTCTTAACATAATGGCCTTTCTCTGTGACCTATTTTCCTTTTCATCATTCAATATATCCTGTGCGTCATCGGACAGATTGGCCCGGGCCGCCTGCGCCTGATCGCTTCCGGCCTTTTTATCTTCATCGGAAGAAGACTGTTCTTGCTGCCCCTGCTGTTTGTCCTGCTGGTCCTTTTTATCCTGCCCTGCCCCGTCATTATTGCTGCCTTTCTCCTGGGAATCAAGGGCCTCATTCAATTCTTTTATTGCCTCCTCCTGATTTTTTGCAGCCTCTTTGGTGTTTTTCTGCCCCAGGTTTCCATAGGCGGCGTCCTGTTCCTTTGCGGCATTCTCCAGGTGCTTTGAGGCAGAGACCTCATCCGATGCATTATTCTGTCCTTCATCCTTCGGCCATTCCTTTGACAGGGCCTCTGTCTTATCTCTTATGGCCTTCTGCTCGTCTGCCAGCTCCCCGATCTTCTTATCCAGGTCACTGGAACCGCCCTTCCCTGCCTGCTCCTTTTCGAGCTTCATGTTCTTTTCAAGGGCATTTTCCTGCTCCCTGATGATCTCCTTTAATTTTTCCTCTGCCTGCTCCTTCTTTTCCCGGTCCTTCTGACCGGCCTCCTTCTGCCTCTGGATCTCTTCCAGGATATTCTTCATCACAACGCGGACCATCTCCATGTTTTCAGCCGCCTCTTTCAGGCCCGGGTCAAGCCTCAGCGCCTCCCGGTAATGGCTTACGCTCTTTGAACATCCTTCCAATGCCTTCTGGAGGTCATTTTCCTTCCGGGCTTCAGCCTCTTTATAGGCGGTGTTTCCAAGATTGAACCTGCTCTTTGCCTCAAACTGCCGGTCCCTGCTGTTAAGGGCAGCCTTTTCAAAGGCCTCTGCAGCCCCTGCGTAATCCCCCTTTTTATAAAGCGCAGCGCCCTTGTTGAAAAAGGCATAGGGAGAGTCAGGCGACTCCTTTAATGCCTCGTCATAGGCAGTGACCGCCTTGTCATATTCTTCTGCATTGTAGGCACTGTTGCCTTCCTTCACAAGACCTGCCAAGGTCTTCCCGTATCCATGAAAGGGAAAAGTGAATATGACAAGACTGGCAACCGCAGAACAAATAATCTTCTTACGCAATACCGTTCCCCCTCTTTCTTTCCTGAATCATCATCTCAATGCACAAAAGCATAAGGCCCACGGCAAGGAATATCTGGTATTTCTCCTCGTAGCGCCTGATTGTCTCCGACGCAAGCTCCTTCTTGTCCGCGCTCGCTATCAATTGCGTGTAAACATCCCCCAGGTCAATGGCACTTGTAGCCACGTTAAAATATTTCCCGCCGGGTGTCGCATTTACCATCTCTCTTAATGTATCGGCGTCGAGTTTTGACCATATCTCCTGTCCCTGATATTTCAGAAATGTCTTTTCCCCCTGCTCGTCGGTGACAGGTATCCTTTTGCCTTCGCTTTCATCCCCCAGACCTATAGCGATTATCCTGATCCCTTTTTCACCCGCCTTCTGCGCCGCCTCGACAGGAAAGCTGTCATGGTCCTCTCCGTCGGTTATAAGTATTACATCCCTGTACTGCCGGGCCTGGTCGTCAAAGACGTCCGTCATGACCTTTCGGATGGCATCACCTATCATAGTCCCGCCGCGGCTTATGCCTTCCGTTGATATGTCATCGAGCATCAGCCTGAAAAAACCATAGTCAAGGGTAAGGGGGCACTTGACCACGGCGGTCCCGGCAAAAGCGACCAGCGCTACCCTATCTCCCTGGAGGCGGTCAACGCAGTCCTCTATAGCCAGTTTTGCCTTTTCAAGCCTGTTCGGCACGAGGTCCTCTGCAAGCATGCTCCTCGAGACATCCAGCAGAAAGACCACGTCCCTTCCCTTCCTTTCAATGGTCTCGGGTTTTTCGTTCCATGCGGGCCGTGTGAGAGAGAAGATGATAAACACCGCCGAGACGAGGATCAGCGCTGCCTTGATGTATCGTCTGCCGTTGCCAGTGGAGGTCTGCATCCTATCCAGGAGCCCGGCATCAATAAACACCCTGAGCGCCCTGGCCCTCTTTTTCCATCCCAGGAAAAACAGTGCCCAGATGACCGGAACAACCCACAGGAGGTTTAACATCTCAATGTGCTGAAGCCTTATCCCGTTCATGGCGCCTTCCTGAATAGAGTGGCCTTGAGTATTGTCTCAAGCATTATAAGAATGAGCCCTGCCAGGGCGAACCAGTGGAACAGCTCCCTGTAGTCGATAAACCGGACAGACTCGATCTCGCTTTTTTCCATGCTGTCGATCTCTTTATAGATCTCCCTGAGGGAAGCGACATCATCTGCCTCACGATAAAAGCCCCCGGTCTTCTCCGCTATGGCCTTAAGGGCGCTTGTATCGACGGTCTGCATGGATGGGACCTTGTAAACTCCAAAGGGGGTCTGTATGGATGTCACCGTCTCTCCCCCCACGATGGCAATCGAATAGATCTTTATGCCCCACTTTGCGGCCAGTTCGGCTGCCTCAAGAGGCGTCCTCTTGCCGTAGTTGTTTTCCCCGTCCGACAGGAGCACTATCACCTTGCTCTTTATCTTGTAGGCCCTTGATGCGCCCTCCTGATTTTTGAGGGATTTTTCCGCTGTCTCAAGACGCGCCGCTGCCAGGGCAAGGGCATCCCCGATAGCGGTCCCGTCCTCATTCTCGTCCTGGACCAGGTGGACGCCCTTCAGAAACTCCGGTAGAGCCCCATGGGCAAGGGTTAGAGGGCATATGGTGTCAGGGTAGCGCGCGAATATGATCATGCCTATCAGGTCGTTGGGCCTTCCTTCAAGCCCCTCGCTGCTCCCCATCACAAATTCCTCAAAGACCTTTTTTACCGCATCAAGCCTTGTCATGAGCCCGCCCCTGTATTCCAGTTCTGCGCCCATGCTGCCTGAACGGTCAAGGACCATCTCGATGGCGATCCCCCTGTTGATCTCCCTTACCTGCTCAAGCCCTGACTGGGGCCTTGCCAGGGCTATAATAAAAAGGGCAAGGGCGGCAAGCCTCAGGAAATCGGGCGCCCACAGGAATCTCTGTCTTACCGATCGTCCGGCCCTTGCAGCGATGGCGATTGTTGAAAAGCGGATGGCCGTCCTGCCGGGCCTGAAAGATCTCATCCATATAAGGAGAGGTAAAAGTATCAGGAGCAGAAATGCCCAGGGAGACTCAAACCGCATCGGCAGGAACCTCCTTTTCCTCTGTCCCGCGGATAAAATCCCTGCAGCTCTCAAAGGCCCGCAGGCTTTCATCCAGGCCCGGCCTGAATTCAGCGAATTTCACGAGGTCGCAGTGCCTCAGAAATGTCCTCAAAAGGGGCCGGTAGCTGTCCGGAA
>JBFYXR010000307.1:0-7410 GCA_041310455.1 Desulfobacteraceae bacterium
AACAGATTATGGATTTTCTTAAAAGCATGGATATTTCCTCCAGCGGGATGAAGGCGCAGAGGTCAAGGCTCAATGTGGTTTCCATGAACCTTGCGAATGCCAATACAACCCGCACAGAGGAGGGCGCCGCCTACAGGAGAAAGACCGTAATTTTCAAGACGGACCCTGTAGACAACTCCTTTGAATCGCAGCTTAAGGATTCCATGGATAAAAAGCTCTATGGAGTAAAGGTGACCAACGTCGTGCCTGTGGCTGGTGAGCTGAAACAGGTCTATGACCCCACCCACCCTGATGCCGACAAGGACGGATATGTCTCCTATCCCAATGTCAACCTGGTTGAGGAGATGGTCTCGATGCTTAATGCCAACAGGTCCTATGAGGCCAATGCCTCAGCCATCAAGGCCTCAAAGGAAATGGCGCTCAGGGCAATAGAGATAGGACGTTAAAGGAGCATATAAATGACTTCAGTTAACAATATCGCAGGGAATTCGGTTTTTGGAGCATTAAATCAGAACACGAGCAGCAAGGTCACTGGATCCGGTTTTCAGGATACCCTGGACTCTCTGATATCCCAGGTAAATACACAGCTGCAGGAGGCCGACCAGCTGTCACAGGAGTTCGCCATGGGCAGAACAGACAGCCTGCATGAGGTTATGATCGAAACCGAAAAATCAAGCATATCATTATCCTTTCTGCTCCAGATAAGGAGCAAGCTTCTGGATGCTTACCAGGAGATAATGAGGATGAATTTTTAAACAAGCTTTCAACTGTCAGCGTTCAGCTGTCAGCCGGTTCTTACCGTGAGAGGTTTCCCTGAGAGCTGATGGCTGACAGCTGACAACATGAATCCGAAAATGGATATTTTCGGATGAATATAACAAGGAGTCCCGATGCCGGAAAATCTGAAAAATATTGTAGAGATGTTAAAGGCCATTCCCCTGGGCAAGAAGATTTCATTCGCGATAACCTTCCTGGTGCTTATGGGCGGTTTTGCAGCGATATTCTTCTGGACCAACCAGACCGAGTATCAGGTGCTTTTTTCCAATCTTGATACAACCGACGCAGCGTCCATAACCCAGAGACTGACCGAAGACAAGACCCCTTACCAGCTTAAGGACGGGGGCACGGCAATACTCGTCCCCAGCGACCAGGTGTACCAGCTGAGGCTCGATTTCGCCAGTGAGGGCCTTCCCAAGGGAGACAATGTCGGGTTTGAGGTCTTTGACAACATGTCCTTCGGGACAACGGAATTTGTGCAGAAACTGAAATACCAGCAGGCCCTCCAGGGAGAACTGGCACGGACCATCATGCAGTTTGATTCCATAGAAAGGGCAAGGGTTCACATTGTGCAGGCCGGGGATTCGCTTTTTGCGGAGCCTGAAAAGCAGGCGACCGCCTCGGTCGTCATAAGGATGAAATCAGGGAAGTCACTGGACCAAAAGCAGCTGCAGGGCATCATCAATCTCGTCGCCTGCGCCGTGGAAGGGCTGAAGCCGAGCAATATCACGGTAGTGGACATGGCAGGCGGGATGCTCAACAAGCCCGGAGAGGAAGACACCATAAGCGCGATGACCGCAACGCAGTATGATTACAAGAAGAAGATTGAAAGCGGTTACGAAAAACAGATACAGACCATGATCGAACAGGTGGTGGGCGCGAACAAGGTTGTAGCCAGGGTCTCCGCGGATATTGATCTGAGACAGATAAACACGTCCGAGGAGACATATGATCCGGACAGCCAGGTGGTCCGCAGCGAACAGCGCCAGTCGGAATCCTCAACTGAATCCGTAAAGACCGCACAGGGCTCTCCGGATCTTCAATACGAGGTGTATCAGACTGAGGGCGAGACCGATTCCACCGGCGAAAAATATTCAAAGTCCAATGAGGTAATCAACTATGAGATAAGCAAGACCAACACCCAGATCATGGACACGTCGGGAGATATCAAGCGCCTCTCCGCCGCGGTTATAATAGACGGGACCTATGTGGAGCAGACAGGAGAGGACGGCAAGACCGTGCAGACCTATGTGGCGAGAGACAGCAAGGAGATGAAGACCTTTGAGGATATAGTGAAGAAGGCCATAGGTTTCGACGAGGCAAGGGGCGATCAGGTGACGGTCTCCAGTATATCATTCAATATTCCCAAGGAAGACCTGACCGTCACTGAAGAGGGCAGCGGCCTCATGGAATATGCAAAGAAGAGCTACAAACCACTTATCAACATCGGGCTGATCGTTCTGGCAATATTAATAGTGATCAGGCCCCTGAAAAAACTGCTGAGCAGCACAAACGAGTATGCATCCATCAGGTCTCTTCAGCAGGGGGAGGCTAAGCCCATGGATTCCATGAGCGCGGACCTGCAGCTGAGACAGAACAACAAGCAGCACCTTATCGAGGTAACCAGGAAGAATCCTGATGTTGCCGCAGATATAATAAAAAGCTGGATAAACGAGGTATCATAACGTGGCGGAACAGGCGACATATCTTTCGGGCGCCCGCAAGGCGGCCCTTTTCCTGATGATAATGGGCGAGGATTTTACCGCCCAGGTATTCAAGCACCTCAGCGACAGGGAGATAAAGCTCCTGGGCGAAAACATGACGCAGGTCAAGAAGGTGGATTCCAAGACCGTGTCAAGCGTCATGGATGAGTTCGCAAAGGCAGTGGGCGCCGAAGACAGCATAGGGCTGTCGGGCAAGGATTTTCTGCAGAAGGCAGTGCCCAAGGCCTTTGATTCGAAAAAGGCCGACGACATACTTGGCGACCTCCTCTCAAAAAGCGAGGAAAAGACCTTTGAGAAGCTGAGCGCCATGAACCCCAACGTCCTGGCGAACCTCCTCATGAGCGAACACCCCCAGACCATCGCCCTTATCCTGGTAAACATGAAGCACCAGACAGCAGCGGAGATACTGCAGCTCCTGCCCGAGAACATCCAGGGCGAGGTGATTATCAGGATAGCCGACCTTGAAGACGTGCCCAATGAAATAGTCAACGAGATCCATGAGGTAGTGGACGAAATGATCTCCGACATGGGCGATGAGACCATCACAACTGCCGGCGGGGCGGAGCTGGCAGCCGAGATATTGAATTATCTTGATCACAAGACGGAGAATGCCATTTTTGAAAAGATAGAGAGCGTCAGGGAGGACCTTGCTGATGAGATCAGGCAGAAGATGTTTGTTTTTGCCGACCTTGTCCATCTCGATGACCGCTCCATAAGGACATTGTTAAAGGAGATCAGCAATGATGAGCTGATCCTCGCCCTGAAAACCGCCTCCGAGGAACTGTCCGAGAAGGTTTTCAACAATGTCAGTAAACGCGCTGCCGAGATGATGAAAGAGGATATGGAAGTGATGGGGCCGGTTAAGCTGAAGGATGTGGAGCAGGCCCAGATCAATATCGTAAAGGCCGCGAGGAGACTGGAGGAGGAAGGCAAAATAGTCCTTCGAGGCAAGGGAGGCGAAGATATCCTTGTCTAGAGTCGTTAACGGAAAATCAGGACCCGGGCTTAAGATAGGGTCCTTCAGGATAAATGAAGTGCAGGGTGAAAAGGAAAGCGCTTCATACAGCGACTTCAGCATAGGCGATGCCGGATACGGCTCGGTTTCATCATGGGACCTCCCGGCGGTCGACCGGGAAGAAACCCTCCGGGAGCAGAAGGAGGACTTCAAGGACAAGCTGGCAAGGCTTGAAAAGGAGGCCTATGAAAAGGGTTTTGAGCAGGGACAGAGGGACGGGCTAGCACTGGAAAAGAGAAAGATGGAAGAGGTCAGAAAGCAGATGGAGGAGATGTTCGTCAGCCTGCGCGACCTTAAGCCCAGGATCTATCTTGAGTCGGAAGGGGAACTGCTCAGGCTTGCCATGCTCATATCAAGGAAGGTCATAGGCGAGGAGATCAAGATCGACAGGGGCGTGATAGAAAATACGATGAAGTCCGCCATGAAATTCATATCCGATAAGCGCAAGGTGAGGATCATCCTCAATCCTGACGATATGGATGAGGTGAAAAAAATGCTGCCTGACATATCTATGATCACAAAGGGCGGGCATTTCCAGCTGTCCGAGGACAAGGCAATCGGCAGGGGAGGCTGCATCCTGGAGACAGGCTTCGGGAAGATCAACGCCTGCATCGAGGACCAGCTGAGCAACCTGGAAAAAGAAATTGAAAGGCAATACGCTTCATTTGCAGGAGCTAAGAAATCAATGCAAGGCTAGATATCACCGCAGAGGCGCAAAGAGCGCAGAGAATAAATTTTAACAGCATTCCTGAGAGGAGAATGCTGATAAAGGTTATCTGCAATTTAAAATATCATAGACAAAAAATTCCGCGTTCTCTGCGTCTTGAGTGAGCGAAGCGAACGGGCGGCAAATAATAAAAATGAATCTATCGTTTGAAAAATATATACGCACCATTGAATCTGCATGTCCCATAAGCGTTGAGGGGCAGGTAACAAGGGTTGTGGGCAACGTGATTGAAGGAAACGGACCTGCAATGCCCCTTGGGGGCATATGCAGCATCATATCAAAGGGCTCTCCGGAGCCGATCAATGCCGAGGTAATCGGATTCAGGGACAGCAGCCTGCTGCTTATGCCCCTTAACAAGTCGGACGGCGTGGAACCCGGAAGCCCGATTATTGCAACCCGTTATGCCGCAGAGGTAAAGGTGGGATTTGACATGCTCGGCAGGGTGATTGACGGGCTGGGGAACCCCCTGGATAACGGCCCCCCTCTGAAGCCCACGGTGACCATGCCTTTATATGCCCAGCCGGTCAACCCGCTCCGCAGGGACAGGATAGTCGAACCCCTTGATGTGGGCGTACGTGCCATAGATTGCCTGATAACCCTTGCAAAGGGTCAGAGGGCCGCTATTATGGCCGGATCAGGGGTGGGCAAAAGCGTCCTCCTCGGCATGATGGCAAGATATACAAAGGCGAACGTAAACGTGATCGCCCTTATAGGCGAGCGCGGTAGAGAAGTAAAGGAATTTATAGAAAGGGACCTTGGCGAAGAAGGCCTCAAACGATCGGTTGTTATCGTGGCGACATCCGATACATCCCCTCTGATAAGGATCAGGGGCGCGTATCTCGCGGCGGCAGTCGCCGAATTTTTCAGGGATAACAAAAGGGATGTCCTGCTCATGATGGACTCTGTAACGCGCTTTGCCATGGCATCCAGGGAGGTGGGCCTTACAGCGGGGGAGCCTCCCACCAACAAGGCATATCCGCCAAGCACTTTTTCCCATCTGCCGAGGCTCCTTGAAAGGGCCGGCACAAGCAGCGGGAAGGGTTCAATCACTGGGATCTACACGGTTCTGGTCGAAGGCGATGACATGAATGAGCCGATAGCAGACGCCGTCAGATCCATTGTTGACGGGCATATAGTGCTGGACAGGGAGCTTGCTGCAAGGGGGCATTATCCGGCTATTAATGTCCTGTCAAGCGTCAGCAGGCTGATGAATGAAGTGGCGGATAAGGAGCATATCGAGCGCGCCTATGAGTTCAGGAGGCTCCTGGCAGACTACGCCAGGGTTGAAGACCTGGTAAATCTGGGCGCCTATGAGAAGGGGAACAACAAGCGCACGGACCGTGCCCTTGAGATGATCGATGACCTGAACAGGTTCCTTCAGCAGAACGTGAATGTATCCTCAATCATGACGGACGCATTCAAGGAGATGACGAGGATACTGTCGGGCAAAAAGCCGGTTGCCGTGAACGCATAATAACAGGTTAACCGCAGAGGCGCAAAGGGCGCAGAGAATAAATATTTATCAGCATTTTTGAGATAGGAATACCGGTAAAGGTTGTCAGCGTTTAAAATCATCCGGTTTTGCAAATAAAAATCTCGGCGTTCTCTGCGTCTTGAGTGAGCAGAGCGAACGGGCGGTGAAATTGGGCTTTAAATTCCGATATGAGGCGCTGCTGGGCTACAGGCAGCATTTAAAGGAAAAGGCGGAGATTGAATACTCGCAGGCCCGCCAGCAGCTGAAGCGGCTGAAGGACACCCTGGTCGCCTATCAGGAAGAGCTGGATGACGTAAGAAACGAGCTGGCCCGCTGCCTCAGGGAAAAAACCGATTCCATGACAATAAAAAATTATTCCCAGTATATCGGGGCGCTGAAGCTATGGATTGCGATGAAGGAGGCAGAGATAGACAAGGCAGAGAAGCTCTTAACGGAGAAACTGGATAGCCTCCTTAACAGGACAAAGAAGTTTAAGATTATTGAGAAACTTAAAGAAAAGGATTATAAGAAATGGGAAAAAAAGCTGAATATCATGGAACAGAAACAGCTGAGCGAGATGGGCGTATTAAGGCACGGAAGAGAGTTTCTATGAGGCCCAGGGTCCTGATTGTCACACTCCTGTTTCTGGTAACCCTTCTGGCCGCCAAGATTGTCGTAAGCGGGCTTTATCTCCATTTCAATCCCTTGCAGCTCTCTGAAATGAAAACTGCCATGGCGGAAGAGAAGGCTGTAAAGCAGGACTCTGCCAAGGAGGCGAATGCCCAACAGGCCGATACCAAACAATCTGCAACTGCCGATCCTGCTGTAACCATGGCCAACCTGAAGAAAAAGGAACAGGAGTTGAAAGAGCGGGAGGCGGCTGTCCTGAAGAAAGAGCAGGAGCTTGCACCCCTTCAGGCCGAGGTTGACGCAAAGATCGAGCAGCTCAATGAGCTCCAGACAACGCTTACTGCGATGGCAAAGCAGATAGCGGAAAAGGGGCAGACGCTGCAGGATGAGAAGATAAACCACCTTGTCACCCTTTACAGCAATATGGACGCCTCCAAGGCAGCCAAGATCATGGATAAGCTGAGTCTTGATATTGTCGTTAAAATACTTGCCAATATGAAGGGGAAATCCGCGGGTCAGATACTGGCCGCCATGAATGCGGACAAGGGCGCCGTTATCAGTGAGAGCCTTAGCAAGACGGAATAGGGCGCATGGCAAAAAGCGCATTCAGCCCATTGCGGCGCTCAGTTTCATTCCACAAATCACACCTGTCCGTCAGGGGAGTGGCGGTAAGCTGTCATATCCTGAAGGAAAAATAACCTGAAGCCGAAAAGTAATTGACCCACCTGATAAAATCCTGCGGTTCATTTTTTGTCACGGCTTTGATGCCCATTGCACAATCCGGATTGAAAAATAAGATTGCCCAAAAGGCAGTGCCTGTGCTATCAAATTCAGTTCTATTTCAGTACAAGGAGTGATGCAGTTCCATGATTCACCTTTCCAATATTTCCAAACAGCACGGCTCGCAGCTGCTGTTCCGCGACGCTAGCTTTCAGATATTGCCCGGCAGCCGCAACGGGCTGGTCGGTCCGAACGGCGCCGGGAAAACAACGATATTCCGCATCATAACAGGTGAGGAGAAGGCTGACCACGGGAATATAACGGTTGCCAGGCGGACGACCGT
>JBFYXR010000309.1:0-4437 GCA_041310455.1 Desulfobacteraceae bacterium
ATGGTCGGCATGGCGACGCCGCTTTTCTGCGATCCTGAACTGGTCAAGAAGGTGGCGGCAGGCAGGGCAGATGATGTACTTCAGTGCTATATGTGTCATGACTGTCATGCGATCAGCATGCTTAAAGGGCCCACCGCCCATATAGCAAAATGTGACTTAAACCCGAAGTGGGGAACGCCGGCCTATAAACTTCAGAACATCACTGCGCCGTTGATGAAAAAGAAGGTTGCGGTGATAGGCGGCGGCCCGGCAGGCATGAAGGCGGCCCTTGTAGCAGCCGAAAGAGGTCACAAGGTTACCCTGTATGAGAAGGATGAGGCCCTGGGAGGACTGATCAAGTTCTCGGATTACAGCCAGTGGAGATGGAATATGAAGGTCTTCAAGGATTATCTGATCCATCAGGTGAATAAGGCAGGGGTTGAGGTGAAGCTGAAGACGGCGGCAACACCTGAGATGATTAAGGCAGCAGGGTTTGACACTGTCCTTGTTGCAACCGGCGCCGAGGTTATTGAGTCCAAAATGAAAGGTACAGACGCCAAGAATGTCTTCAATATCCTGACCTGTTACAGCAGCAAAAAGGCCCTGGGGCAAAATGTGGTGATGATCGGTGCAGGAAAGATCGGCACAGAGGCAGCAATAGGCATTGCCAAGGACGACCATAAGGTAACGGTATTGGCGCCCGGGGAGGAAATGATAGATGCTGAAGATATAGGCCCCCACAGCGTGGGAAACCAGGAGAGGATATATAAGAACCATCCCAACTTTAAATATTTCATGAAGACCACGGTTAAGGGCATTAGTGGAGGACAGGTAACCTATACGGATGAAAAGGGTGCTGAGAACTCGATTCAGGCTGACAGTATCGTGATCTGGTCCGGTCTCAAGCCGAGGATGGATGAGGCAGAGAAGTTCGCAGGCTCCGCAGCCGAGGTGCTTCTCATTGGTGACTGCACAGGCAATGGCGGCAGGATTCATAAGACGATACGAAACGCATTCTTTGTGGCGTCTCAGGTTTAAGGATGCTGGAATCCGCCTTAGTCCTATAAGGCAGGACTTTGGCGCGACAGGGGCCGGGAAGCTTGGAGGCTAGAAGGCATGTGATCTGAAGCCACAAAGCATAAAAAATAACTGATATTTTTTTAAAGGCAGGGTTTAATCCAACCCTGCCTTTTCCATCTCTGCCACAGCATATACTATATGACATTATTAATCTTAAAAATCCGTTTGACAGGAGGTTATAGGATTGTCCCTCATGCCATAAGTTTTTCCCAATTTTTATGCATTTTTTGTTGATTGACTCGGAATGCTCGTATATTTATTCACCATGGCAAGAGGACGACATCCAACACGAATCCGTATCGATCCACCTGACGTGCAAACCGCCGAGAAATATCTCTATCGCTGGCATGGCCATGGCCTGTTTCACGAGCCGCATCGTTTTCCCAATCTGACGTCGCCGGAGCTGTTCGGCAACAACCACCCGCTGGAAATTGACTTTGGCTGCGGACAGGGCATTCTGGTGTGCAGCCGGGCCAAACAATATTCTGACAGCAACATCCTGGGAATCGAAAAATCGCAAAAACCGCTTTACTGCGCAATTCGTGATGCCGCTGAACTCAAACTTGACAATATCAAATTTGTACACGGTGATTTCAACTTCATGCTGCCGCTCCTGCGACCCCGGACAGTCAGTACAGCCTATTATCTGTTCCCTAACCCGCCGCAGAATTTTTATCTGGATCGCGCAAATGCCCAGCGACGGCTTTTCCTGCAAAGCATTCACGATGCGCTTGTTCCCGGCGGCCGCCTCTATTTCGCCACTGATGCCCTATCATTCTTTGAACGCATGTACGACATCCTGAAAAACAGTCTTCAGTATAGAACATTTGACTCCGCGACTGTCGATTCCGACATTTCCACCCGTTACCGGCAAAGGTGGGAACAGCAGGGAAGGCCTTTCAGAAGTATTGTCGTTGAAAAAGCGCCTTAAGATTTATTAGAATCCGTTAGGCAATATAGTGCATAAGGGTATTTAAAGTCACCGGCATACTCAAAAATGCAGTATCGCCCTGGATGCCTGGCGTCTCCAGCCGGCTCAGAGAATCTCGCCGACCAGGTCATAGGGGTGGGCTTCATGGATCAGTACCTGCATGATCTCGCCGACGGTGCCGCTGCCCTCGTTTATCAAAACCTGGCCGTCCACGTCCGGGGCCATTTGAGCGGTCCTTCCTGTGAGAAGAAGTTCAGTCTCAGAAGACTCACCCTCTATAAGGACAGGGATTATCCTGTCCACTAATCCCATGTTCTTCCTGAGGGAGATCTTCTTCTGGAGGGTCATTATGGCATTTAGCCGTTCATTGGATATTGCAGGATCAGGCATGCCCTTCAGGCGCGCCGCACGGGTGCCCCTCTCAGGGCTGTATATGAAGGTCCCCAGGTGATCAAACTCCGCTGTCTCCACAAAGTCGTAAAGCTCTCCGAATGCGTCGTCAGTTTCACCAGGAAACCCCACCATCAGGGATGTCCTTATGCCTATGGGACGAGACCGTGATTTTATTCTCCTGATCAGCTCCATGGGGCTTTCCCCGTAATAGCCCCTTCCCATTGCCTTAAGTATGTCACTGTTGACATGCTGAAGCGGTATATCCAGATAGGGGCAGACCCTTTCATTGGCTTCAATAATGTCCAGCAGGCGTTCGGATATGCCCATGGGGTGGGAATAGAGTATCCTGATCCATTCCAGGCCCCTTATGCCAAGGAGCCTTTCCAGGAGGTCTTCAAGGCATGCGCCTGGTGAAAGATCCCTGCCGTACATGGTGGTGTCCTGGGCTACAAGGTTTATCTCCTTAACACCCCTTTCCGCCATCCCTTTCGCCTCGGTTACAAGGGACCCCGCTTCCCTGCTCCTGAAACGGCCCCTTATTATGGGTATGCTGCAGAAGGAACAGCGGTGGGAGCACCCCTCCGCGATCTTGAGGTATGCGCTGTAAAAGGGCGTGGTCTGCGCGCGTGGGACGTTGTGGTCGGCGATAAACTCAGGCCTGTTGATATAAAACACGGGCGGTCTGCGGTCCAGATGGTCAAGGAGGTCCGGTATCCTCTTTATCTCCCCGGTCCCAAGCCAGCCATCCACCTCGGGCATCTCCTCGCGGAGTTTATATCCGTACCTCTGGACAAAGCAGCCGGCAACGACAATCTTTTCAAGATCGCCGGCCAGCTTCCTGTCCGACAGCTCAAGTATTGTGTCGATGCACTCCTCTACCGCGGGCTTTATGAAGCCGCAGGTGTTCACGATGGCTATCTGTGCCTCCTCAAGGCTCGGCGCAAGGTCCCAGCCCTTTTCCATGAGCAGGCCCAGCATGTTTTCACTGTCCACGAGGTTTTTTGCGCAGCCGAGGCTTATAAGGAATATGCGTTTTTTCTTAAATGTCATGCTATGATTATTATCGCCAAAAGGTAAGATGGATGATCATAATAAGGCGCAGGGCATATGGTACAAGGCTCAAGGAAAAAAAGGTTCATAGGCCTTACACCCTGTGCCATGCGCCTTGATTATTGATCTGATTTCTTCTGGCTCGCTGAGAGCCTTCTGAGCAGCGTCATGGCGAACCTCTTTAAAAACAGCAGCTGGATATCCTGGGGCGCCTTGTCAAGGAGCATTGCGCTTATCTTCATGAGGATGCAGTCGGTGTCGGCAATAACGGTTGCCGAGCGCGATTCTCCGCTCAGATAGGCCATCTCACCGAAACATTCACCCCTGCCTATAATGGCAATCTGCCTGTCATTTTTACGGACGGAGGCCTGGCCGCTGAGGATAATAAAAAATGAATCGTCGATTTCCCCTTCCTTGACCACTGCCGTTTCCTTTGGAACCTTTATGACATTGGCCGCATCCAGTATCGCCTTAACCTGTGGCTTGGTAAAATTACTGAAGAACTGGATGTTGTGTGTATAATCAATGACATCATCCGCCTTGTCTTCCCTTATAGCGTCCTGCTTCAGGCCCCTCAAGGCCACACGCAGGTCATAGGCGAGGTCCATGCACGTCTGATATCTTTTTGTGTGGTCCTTGGAGAGGGCCTTTCGTGTTATCTTCTCCAGAATTTCAGGGATCTCGGGACGGAGCCGGTTTACGGGGGGTGGTTCCTCATTGATTATCTTGTACATGATGGAAAAATAGTTATCCCCCGGGAATGCCTGTTCGCCGGTCAACATCTCATAGAGGACACACCCAAGGGAAAATATGTCACTTAAAGGAGTAATAGGCTCCTCCTTTACCTGTTCGGGCGACATGTAACTCGGCGAACCGATAATCCCCTTTGAGGCGGTCTGGTCCGTTATCTGGGCGATACCGAAATCGGTTATCTTTACATCTTTTGATTTATTGAGCATGATGTTGGAGGGTTTTATGTCCCTGTGGACAACATCCTTCTGATG
>JBFYXR010000310.1:0-3258 GCA_041310455.1 Desulfobacteraceae bacterium
AAAAGTGTTATAAGCACACTAAAGAATATCCCTGCAGAAAAAATATTCCTCGGCAACGGAAGCGATGAAATAATTGATCTTTGCTTCAGGATATTCTGCAACCCGGGGAGCGATAAAGCCCTCACCTTCTCCCCTACATACGGAATGTACGAGGTATCGGCCTCAGCAAATGACGTGGAGATCATCAGGATCCCTCTTGATAGTGATTTTCGTATCGTATTCGAAAAACTGATTCCATATCTCTCTGACAAAAAATTGAAGCTGATCATCATCTGCTCGCCAAACAATCCAACCGGCAACTGCCAGGATAAGGATGTGATTGAAAAAATCCTTTCTTCATTCACGGGAATTGTTCTGCTCGACGAAGCTTACATCGACTTTAAAGGCAAACCATCATTCAAGGACCGCATTGACGAATTTCCGAACCTCATCGTGATGCAGACCATGAGCAAGGCATTCGGATTGGCATCCGTGAGAGTTGGAATTGCATTTGCAGATCCCGCAATTATCAGATATTTCAACAAGATGAAACCTCCCTACAACATCAGCACTATCAACCAGGAAACCGTGCTTAAGAGACTTGCGGATATTTCATTTTACAAAAAGCAGGTCTCAAAAATCGTTGAGGAGAGGGAGAGGCTTTCGAAAGAAATCAGAAAGATAGAGGTCGTTCAAAAGGTTTATCCTTCCGATGCGAATTTTCTGCTTGTAAGATTTTCAGATGCAGATATGGTTTATAATTATCTGGCTTATAAGGGAATAATCGTCAGAAACAGAAGCAGGGCGATCGACAACTGCCTCAGGATCACAGTCGGCACAAAACGGGAGAACAACCTGCTCCTGAAAACATTAAAAACTTTTAGCTCATGAAAAAAGTACTCTTCATCGACAGGGATGGAACGATCCTTAAAGAACCTGAAGACGAACAGGTTGACAGCCTGGAAAAATTCAGGTTCATACCGGGCGCAATTTCAGGTCTTGCAAGGATCGCCGTGGAAACAGATTTTGAGCTTGTTATGGTCACAAACCAGGACGGTCTTGGAACCGCTTCTTTCCCCGAAGAATCATTCTGGCCCTCACATAACAAGATGCTGCAGATCCTCAGGGATGAAGGAGTTGAATTTGCAGAAGTCTTCATCGACAGGACCTTTCCTGAAGATAATGCGCCAACCCGCAAGCCTGGTACGGCAATGCTGGTGAAATATCTTGCCGGCGGTGTCGACCTTGGTAACTCATATGTTATCGGCGACAGGAAAACAGATATCGAACTGGCAAAGAATCTTGGCTGTAATGCCATTTTCTTCAAAAAAGAATTTTCTGAAGATGCAATGCTCTGCACTACAGACTGGAATGAGATCTGCAGCTTTCTGAAATCACGGCCAAGGATATCGGCGGTCATCAGAAAGACAGGTGAAACGGATATTACTGTCCGTCTCAATATTGATGGTACCGGGAAGAGCCTGATCAATACCGGGATCGGATTCTTTGATCACATGCTTGATCAGATCGCCAGGCACGGGAACTTCGACCTTGAGATCAGTGCCGCAGGCGACATGACGGATGACGGCCACCATATCATTGAGGATGTCGCTATTTGTCTCGGCGAAGCATTCAGCAAAGCCGCCGGCGCCAGGAAAAGCATTGAGAGGTACAGCTTTGTCCTGCCCATGGACGACTCTCTTGCACAGGTTGCCGTTGATATGGGAGGAAGGCCCTGGATCGTCTGGGAAGCTCAGTTTGCAAACACTGAAACAGGAGGAATTCCTTCAGAAATGTTCTTTCACTTTTTCAAAACATTCAGCGACAATACAAAATGCAGTCTTAATATAAAGGCTGACGGGAGCAATGATCACCACAAGATTGAATCGATCTTCAAGGCATTCGGCCGCACGCTGAAGCAAGCTCTGAAACAAACAGATAATTATAAGGTGCCATCCACGAAAGGAATACTATGATCGCGATCATAAAATATAATGCCGGGAACATAAGGTCAGTCGGGAATGCTTTGAACCGACTCGGATATGATTATTCTATCACCGATAACAGCGATGAGATATTTCAAGCTGATAAAGTTATTTTCCCGGGAGTCGGCGAAGCAGGCTCTGCAATGAGATATCTCCGGCAGAAAGGCATTGACAAAATATTGCTGTCGCTGAAACAGCCTGTGATGGGAATATGCCTTGGCCTTCAGCTGATGTGCCGGAGATCAGAGGAAGGCAATACAGAGTGCCTGGGCATTTTTGATGCCGATGTGAGGTTGTTTCCTAAAACCGGCATAATTCCGCACATGGGATGGAACAATTTCAGCTCAATAAGCGGGGATCTGCTAAAAGGGGTTTCCGCGGAGAATGATGTCTATTTTGTTCACAGCTATTATGCTGGAATATCATCATGCACCACAGCTGTCTGCAATTATTTATTGCCATTCAGCGCTGCCATGCAGAAGGATAATTACTTTGCAACACAGTTCCATCCTGAAAAATCGTCAGCAACGGGAGAACAGATACTTAAGAATTTCCTTGAATTATGAGAATAATAATCGCCCTCGATATAATTGACGGCAAATGCGTACGGCTTTCACGCGGGGATTTCGATACCAGGAAAACATATAGCGAAGATCCCCTGGAAGTTGCGAAACAGATTGAAGCCGCCGGATTGAAATATCTCCACCTGGTCGACCTTGATGGTGCAAGAAACAGGCAGATAACAAACTTAGGCGTACTGGAAGAATTATCCTCAGAGACAAATCTTGTAATTGATTTCGGCGGAGGGATTACTACAGAGCAGGATCTCGTTTCGGCTTTCAATGCCGGTGCAAAACAGGTTACGGTCGGGACAATCGCCGTGAAACAGCTCTCACTATTTACGGAGTGGCTTGGAAAATACGGAAATGAAAAGATCATCCTGGGTGCCGATTTCAGAAAGAGGAATATCGTGTCAGCGGCCTGGATGGAATCTTCGGAGAAGGATATTGTGTCGTTTATATCGGCTTACAGTTCCCGCGGTGTGAAATATGCAATATGTACTGACGCGGAAAGGGACGGCATGATGGCCGGTCCTTCAACAGATATTTACAGGGTTATTCTGGAAGCTTCCGGTATAAATCTTATTGCCAGCGGAGGCATCTCTTCCCTGAAGGACTTTGATGATCTCAGAGCTGCCGGCTGTGAGGGAGCGATCGTGTGAAAAGCAGTGTAAGAGGGGAAGATCAAACTAACTAAACTAAGTACAATATGCTGAAAAAGAGAATAATACCAT
>JBFYXR010000311.1:0-5200 GCA_041310455.1 Desulfobacteraceae bacterium
GTGGTATGAACGGCATAATAATACAACCCCCGTTTCAAGGAGTCAATCATGTGGGAAAAGGAATCATCTGTTGCCGGGCAGGCTGCCAAAGAGGCAGGCGAGATACTGACAGGGCTTTTCGGCAACCTGAAACAGATAACTAAAAAGGGAGAGATCGACCTGGTGACCGAGGCCGATATCCGGTCGGAAAAGGCGATCCTCAAGGTGATCGGAGAAGCCTTCCCCGGCGACGGATTTCTGACGGAGGAATCGGGAGAGATAGGCAATAATTCCGAACGGTTATGGTTAATAGACCCGCTGGACGGCACAACCAATTACGCCCACTCCTTTCCGTTTTTTGCCGTATCCATAGCGCTTCAGGTAAAGGGTGAGATTGTCCTTGGACAGGTATTCAACCCCATTATGAATGAGCACTTTGAGGCAGTAAAAGGCAGAGGGTCCTTTTTAAACGGGAGTCCGATAAAGGCATCCCGGACCACGACGCTCAAGGACTCGCTCCTTGCCACGGGATTCCCCTATACCATCCATAAAGACAATAAAGGAGTAATTGATATCTTCACAAGGATGATAACCAGCGCCCAGGGCATCAGGAGACCCGGCGCAGCGGCAATAGACCTCTGCTATGTGGCGGCAGGGAAATTTGACGGGTTCTGGGAGCAGGGGCTCAATCCATGGGACACGGCGGCGGGCAGCCTTGTTGTGCAGGAGGCAGGGGGGATGTTAGGCGATTACAGGGGAGAAGCATATTCACCCTTTCAGAAGACTATCGTGGCTGCCAATCCGCATATTTTCAGGGAGATGTTACAGATCTTATACCCGGCCTAGTGCCGATCGTTCCTGACAGGAACAATAGGCAGACTCATTTTGCCTTGACACACAAAGCTAAACTTAATAAAATTCTGACTAATAACAGCAACTTTTTATAATCATATCAATTCTATTCAGGCACAGTGCATTAACGTATTCTTTGAGATTTTACTTGTGGAAAATTCGTTATAATATTCAGCATATGTTATGCTTATGATGTGCGCAGAACATTCTGGATCTTACCTTTCAAAACCTTTTTCAGCAAACTCGCAGGAAAGTTAATGGCCAGAGGCTTCACCATTAGAAATGTCTTTCCTTTGATAAAGAGAATATATCTCCGGATAGCGCTTATGGCTATTTTTCTCATACACACAGTGTTTATCGTCCATGCGCGCGCAGAATCCACTGCTTTATCCCTTGCAGAGGCCTTTTCTAATGCACTCAGCAAAAACAGGACCATCGCCTATTATGATATTGAGAAAGAAAATGCAGAGATCGAATTGGGATCTCAGAGGAGCATCTATATCCCCCAATTTGATCTGATGGGCAGATGGGATCAATACAGCTGGAAATCGGATAATATAAACAGCTATTCCTGGATGGAGATGCCCAGACTGACAGCATCAATACAAAGGAAAAACAGCTATGGAGGTGTATCTTCTCTGAATTTTTCAACCCAGAAGGATAAAACCGTTTATGACCTTCCCACGGCCCAGGAGATAGAGTATCGATCGAGCATATTCATCAAGTATGAGCAGCCTCTCCTGAGGGGGCGCGGAGAAGCGGTAACAAATTTTGAGATCAATAAGTCTGCACTTGCGCTTGAACTCGCCCGTCAAAGATATGAAGACAATAAAAATGCCGTTCTTTTTAATGTGTTCAGGGATTACTTTTCACTGTTTCTTACTGTAGAGGAACTGAGGGTTAAAAATGAGATACGCGAAAACACCCAGGCTATATTTGATGTAGTAAAAGAAAAGGTTGAGATGCGCAGGCTTCCAGTAACGGATCAGAACAAAATGCAGACCGTCCTCTATATCCGCGACAGGGAGATCCTGGAAATTGAAAACCTCATGAGGCAGAAAAAAAATCAGCTGATGCTTTCAATGTTCAGTAATGTCGACTATAATAAAGACAAAGACTATAGGCTGACCACATCCATCGACGAGATAATAAAAGGGTTCAGGCAGCCTGATCCCTCCGATATAACCGCAAAGGCTGAAGGCATGGACCTTGAACTGATCGGGTACGAAAATGATTTTCAGCGTTATGGCCTGGAGCTGTTTAAGGCGCGGGACGACCTCAAGCCCGAACTGACAGGGGCGATTGAGCTTGGGGCAGACGGCTACGATGCCGAGAGGTGGCTTGGATCCGCAACTGATATCTCACCTGGAAATTACAGGATTCTGCTTTCGGGCACTCTTAAGTTTCCTGTTAAAAACACCATGGCCCGAAGCAAGGTAAGGCTGGCAGAAAACAGGATAAGACAGGTTGAGATTCAAAGGGAAAACCGAATTCAGGAGGTCAGGAATTACATCAGTGAATTGTACGATGACCTCGAGACGGTTAAAAGGAAGGTTGAATTATCTGAAGAAATCACTTCCATCTCAAAACAGAATCTTGATTATGAAATCGAGAGGCTGGTGGCCGAAAAGACTACGGTCCTTAATACCCTTGACTATCAGACATCCCTCATCAATGCGGAGCTTGATATGATAGCGAATAAGCTTGATTACATAATCCTGATAGGCGTTTGCCGGCTCTACCAGAGGGAAATGGAAACGTTTGCCAACAATCAATAGAGAGATAATGTATCCATGGATATTAAGGATGCCCTAAAATTTATAAGAGACCTGTGGTTCTTTTCAATACTTCGGGATGAAGAACTGAACGAATTGATCTCATCCGCCGAATTAAAGTCTTTTAATGCCGGAGAAATAGTTTTTAATCAGGGAGATGCCGGAGACAAATTCTATATTGTTTACAGCGGTAAAATCCGGGTGCTTCGAAAAGATGAGAAGCAAACTGAGACTAATCTCGGAGTTATGACAAAGGGGGATCATTTTGGCGAGACAGCGCTGATCTCCGACAGGTTACGCAACGCGACAATGCGGGCCGCTGAAGACAGTATCCTGATCTCCATCGGCAAGGAATCCTTTAATAAATATATTTTTTCCAAACCGCAGCTCAGGGAGTATTTCGACAAATTTATCAAATACACATCGATCCATATCTTCCTCAAGTCATGCAGCAAACTTTCCTCCCTGCCGCCCCAGGAACTCCGGCAACTGGTGGATCAATTCAAGCCGGAGTATTTCAGAACAGGTGAAGTTGTCTTCACGCAGGGCGCAGATCCTGACAAATTCTATCTGATTGAAACAGGCAAGCTTAAGATTGTACGATGGGAAGATGATAAATCAGAAATCATAAACTTTCTGAGAGAGGGGGAATTCTTCGGAGAGAAGGCATTACTGGAAGAAGCAAAACGTTATGCCGATGTTGTGTGCCTTACAGATTGTCATCTGTTTTCATTATCAAAAGAAGCCTTTCAGAACATGGTGACGAAGTCACCCAAGATGAAAGGCGTTATTGAGGACCGTATAGCTTCATATTTATCGGATGTCCCTCCGATTCCCTATAAGGAAATAATCAAAGAGGAGCTGGCAGCATTTAAGGGAATCAAAGTAGAAAAGGATGTTCTTAAAGAAGATGTAACACCCTCCAGAAAAAAAAAGAAGCACTTTAAAAAATTAGCCTCCTATTATTACCAGAATATTCATTTCCCTTTTGTCCGGCAATACGACCAGATGTCATGCGGGACTACATGCCTCATGATGATTGCCAAATACTACGGAAAATTCTTTTCTTCGAGCAGATTGAGGGAACTCGCCTACGTGGACCGGAGCGGATCATCCCTTGCCAATCTTGCATCCGCAGCGGAGCAAATCGGATTCACAACCCATGGGATGAAGCTGGATTATGAAAAGCTGATGTCCGTCACGCTTCCCTGCATGATACACTGGCAGGGGTATCATTATGTCGTTGTCTACAGAATAACCCAAAATGAAATCTGGGTTGCGGACCCTGCCAAGGGGCTGCGGAAGTATAAGAAACAGTATTTCATTGAAAACTGGAACGGCATTACGCTTATTCTTGAACCGACGCCTGAATTCAAAAAGCAGGAAGAGAACATATCCTCCATCAGAAACTTTACCCAGTTTGTGACGCCCTACAGGACTATTCTTTTCGAGATACTGATCGCATCGATAATCCTTAACATGTTCGGGCTGGCCACACCTATATTTACTCAGAACATAATTGATAAGGTCATCCTTCACAATAACATATCCCTTCTTAACATCATGCTCACCGGAATGATAATTGTGATTATCTTCAGGTTTCTTGTGGGCATCCTCAGGCAGTATCTCATCGTTCATACGAGCATGAAGATCGATCTTCGCATGCTTATAGCCTTTTACAAGCACATGCTTGCCCTTCCACTCGGGTACTTCAAGGTGAGGAAGATCGGCGATTTTATCGCGCGCTTCGGCGAAAACATGAAAATCAGGAATTTCCTGACTAATACAGCGCTTACTCTTGTTCTGGATACGATTCTTATTATCGTTTATCTGTCAATGATGTTCTATTACAATGTAACGATGGCGGCGCTGGTTGTTCTCCTTGTCCCTGTTTATACCGGGATAACCCTGATATTTACCCCCATGCTGAAGCGACTTAATGTCGACTCATTCCAGGCGCACAGCGATTCCAGCTCCCATTTAATTGAATCAATAAATGCCATTGATGCAGTCAAGGCAATGAACGCCGAATATCCCATAAGATGGAAATGGGAGGATAAATTCGTCAAAAGCCTCAATATTGATTTCAGGCTTTTTAATACTTCCATGTACTTTAACTCTCTGGGCAATTTTGTCGGAATGATGAGTTCAACCCTTGTCCTGTGGTACGGGGCACTTAAAGTCATGCAGAATGTCATGACCGTAGGCGAGCTCATGGCATTTATGGCACTGGTGGGCAGCGTTATAACCCCTATCAACAGGATCATAACAGCATGGGATGAGGTCCAGCAGACCCTCGTATCCATTGACAGGTTAAATGACGTATTCTCAGCCAGGGCTGAGCAGCCTGAAACGATTGAAGATCCTTCCGGGATCGTTATCAGGGAGCCGAAGGGAGAAATTATCTTTGACAAGGTCTTTTTCAGATACGGCGGGCCGGAAGATCCCTTTATACTTTCAAATATCGATCTTAAGATCGAGCCGGGAAAATCACTTGCCTTGGTGGGAAGAAGCGGATCGGGAAAAACGACCCTGGTAAAGCTTATCTCAAAATTTTATGATGTAACAGAGGGCAAGATCACCATTGACGGCAT
>JBFYXR010000312.1:0-13074 GCA_041310455.1 Desulfobacteraceae bacterium
GGACCAGCGGAACAGCCACAGGAACCACCTCCTGGTCCAAGTCCGGTATTTCACTTGCATCGGGATCCAACACCATCACAGTAACCGCATCGGACAGCGCAGGCAACTCGGCCAGTGACACGCTGACAGTTACCTACACGCCCCCGGATACTGTTGCGCCTGTGGTGGCCATTGCCTCTCCCACAAGCAGCAGCACCTATGCCACCAGCACCGGCACCATAACTCTCTCGGGCACCGCAAGCGACAGTGGCGGCGTTACTACGGTGACATGGGCCAATGCCGCCAACGGGACCAGCGGAACAGCCACAGGAACCACCTCCTGGTCCATACCGTCAATCCCACTCGCTGAGGGATCTAATGCCCTCGCTGTGACCGCAGCGGACAGTGCCGGCAATATGGCTTCCGCAGCACTAACAGTGACTTACTCCGTTCCGAAAGCTGTTGCGGATACAACCAAACCCGTTGTGACGATCAAATCTCCGACAGCCAATATTTCTTTCAGCACGAGATCTTCCAGTGTTAAGCTTACCGGCACTGCCTCAGATAACGTCGGGGTAACAAAGGTTTCATGGGTGAATTCCACGAATGGAACCAGCGGAACGGCAACCGGGACTACCAGTTGGACAGTATCCAAGATTACATTAAAAACAGGGACAAATGTTGTTACAATAACGGCACAAGATGCGGCCGGCAACATTTCCATTGATACATTGACAGTAACACGTCGGCGTTAATAATCCTTTAATCCACAATGAAATCCCGCGGCATGCCGCGGGATTTCATTTTCATGCCAATTATTAAAGCACACACTTCTTAAATTTCCATCCTTATCAAACCGGGCGTTTCAGAAGCTGATTTAAGATAACTGAACCTCACCTGCCGGTCATATCCAGCACATTACGACATGCTGTAAGGGAAGTGGTTTATCTTCCTTCATGCCCAACCGGCATAAATTATTGACTGGACACTACAAATTCTGCTAGAAAGACGTAAACCACCTGGATTTCCGGATTAAGACCGGACAATGTTTAAAAGGAGACATATACCTTTGGAAATTTCGACGATTAAAGGCTTTAAGGACATCCTGCCCCATGAGACAGCGCTCTGGCAATGGGTAGAGGCCGAGGCAAGAGGCGTCTTTAATGCATTCGGATTTAAGGAAATTCGCACGCCCCTGCTGGAAAAAACCGAATTGTTCAGCAGAAGCATTGGTCAGGATACGGATATTGTATCGAAGGAGATGTACACACTCACTGACAGCAAAGGCGTCGGTCTGACCATGAGGCCTGAGGCCACCTCATCGGTTGTCAGGGCCTATATCCAGAACAGGCTTTATGAGGACAATCCTGTACAAAAACTCTATTCCATCGGTCCGATGTTCAGACATGAAAGGCCCCAGAAAGGAAGATACCGTCAGTTCCATCAGATAAACGCTGAACTTTTTGGAGACCCTGGACCCGCCAGCGACGCCGATATCATCATTATGGCTGTCCACCTTTTCTATAAACTTGGCCTAAATGATGTTGTCCTCAACATAAATTCTCTGGGATGCCCTGCCTGCAGGACTATTTTCAGGGAGAAACTGAGGACCTACCTGTCTGAAAGATCAGGACCGCTGTGCGAAGACTGCCGGAGGAGGGCCGAGGTCAATCCTTTAAGGGTATTTGACTGCAAAATAGAATCCTGCAGGGAGATAGTCTCTGATGCCCCATCAATACTCGATTTTATATGTGACGATTGCAGCAGGCACTTTTCCCGGCTAAAAGAATATCTGGATTCTTCAGATATCAAATATACAATCAACCACAGGCTTGTCAGAGGCCTTGATTATTACTCCAGGACCACTTTCGAGATACAGACAGACAGGCTGGGCTCCCAGAACGCTGTTGCCGGGGGCGGTCGTTATGACGGTCTTATCAGGCAGCTGGAGGGGCCGGATCACCCGGCCATAGGGTTCGGGATAGGGTTTGAAAGGCTTGTGGCATTGATAGAGGACTCGATTAAAAAAGATTATGAAAAGCCTGAACTTTTCATGGCCGGGCTTGGTCAGGCCGCCGAAAAAAAGGTATTCGAATGGGTTACAGCGCTCAGAAAATCAGGAATACCCGCAGAAATGGAATACGGCTCAAAGGGGCTGAAGGCACAGATGAAAAGGGCCGACCGTCTTGGCGCAAAGAGGGTGCTTATTGTCGGAGATGAGGAGCTTGCCTCCGGAAAAGGGATATTGAGGGATATGCACACAAAGGCCCAGCAGGATATAGGGCTGGAAAATCTGGTGCAGGAATTAAAGAGGATTATCGGCAGGAAGGATCAAGGCTAAAGGAAAATATACCCCCGGTTTTTTCCCTTTTGCCCTGCGCCTTTTGCCCTGCGCCATTCTATTGCATTATCTGAATCATTTTCTGCAATAACATTTAACGAAAAGAAAGAGAATCACACATGAACATCAACATCGACACACTGGATAACTGGAAACGGACCCACGACTGCGGCAGCCTCAGGGCTGATGACGCGGGCACTGAGGTGCTTCTGATGGGGTGGGTCAACAGCAGGCGGGATCTTGGAAGCCTTATCTTTATTGACCTGCGTGACAGGGGAGGCATTACACAGATAGTCTTTGACCCCAAGGTCAATGAGACCTCCCACGAAAAGGCACGGGTATTAAGAAACGAGTGGGTGATCGCCGTAAAGGGAAAGGTCTCCCCCAGACTTAAAGGACAGGAGAACCCCAATATCCCTACCGGGGATATTGAGCTGCTTGTAACAGAGCTGAAGATTCTTAACAGGACAGAGGTCCCCCCCTTCCAGGTTGACGGGACTGTTGATGCGTCTGAAACCCTTAGATTGAAATACCGCTATCTCGAATTGAGACGTCCCAGGCTGTTTGACAACTTCAGGAAGCGTCACCAGATCGTGTCATTGATAAGGGATTGCCTGAACAGGAATAATTTTATTGAAGTGGAGACCCCGTTCCTGACAAAAAGCACCCCTGAGGGGGCGAGAGATTATCTTGTACCAAGCAGGGTAAACAAGGGGACCTTTTACGCCCTGCCTCAATCTCCGCAGCTATTTAAGCAAATCCTCATGGTGGCCGGATTTGACAGGTATTACCAGGTCGCGCGATGCTTCAGGGACGAAGACCTGAGGGCGGACCGCCAGCCTGAATTCACCCAGATCGACCTGGAGATGTCCTTCACCGGTGAGGAAGGAGTAATGGCAGTCTTCGAAGAAATGATGAAGGACCTGTTCAAAACCATAATGGGCATAGAGGTTGTTACGCCCATACCAAGGATGGAATACGCCGAGGCGATGGATCGGTTCGGTAGCGACAGGCCTGACATGCGCTTCGGCATGGAGCTGAAAAACATCTCCGATATCGCTGCAGGGTCGGAGTTCAATGTATTCAAGTCCGCGGTTGAAAACGGCGGATGCGTAAAGGCTATCAGGGTAGAAAAGGCGGCCGTTGATTTTTCACGGAAGATCCTCGATGAACTCTCCAGATTTGTATCTGACCTGGGAGCCAAGGGCCTGGCATGGATCAAGGTCATGGACGGTGAGTGGCAGTCCCCCGTTGCAAAATTCTTTTCCCGGGATGACATGGATGCCATTAACCGGAGGATGGAAGCCGGCCCGGGCGACCTCCTGCTCGTAGTCGCCGACAGGATAAAAATAGTCAACCAGTCCCTGGGGATGCTCAGGCTGGAAGTGGCAAAGAGGCTTGGCCTGATCAACAAGGACACCTACTCCTTCCTGTGGGTGACCAGGTTTCCGCTGCTGGAATATGATGAAAAGGAAGGACGGCTCCAGGCGGTTCATCACCCCTTTACATCCCCCTTAAATGAAGACCTCCATCTTCTTAAGGACTCCCCGGAAAAGGTAAGGGCAAGGGCCTATGACCTTGTTCTGAACGGGGTCGAGATCGGCGGGGGGAGCGTAAGGATACATGACATGTCCATGCAGGACGAGATGTTCAAGACACTGGGGATAACAAGGGAAGATGCCGACAGGAAATTCGGGTTCTTCCTTGAGGCACTGAAGTATGGGGCGCCCCCCCATGCGGGAATGGCCATTGGTCTTGACCGGCTTGTGGCGCTCATGGTAGGCGCCGATTCCCTGAGGGAGGTAATTGCCTTTCCCAAGACGTCAAGCGCCTCATGCCTGATGAGCGATGCCCCCTCATTTGTAGAAGATTCGCAATTGAAAGAACTCGGGATAGGGCTGTTGTAATGTTTTGAAGACACAAGGGCCCTTGTCCAGATATTTATCAGGACAAGGGCCTTTCCTATGTGAATCTGACGACTACTTCTCTACCTTAAGCGTCAGGAACAGGGATGATCCTCCGCTTTTTACCTTAAAGAGAATCGTATCTCCTGCCTTATAGCCTTTTATCTTTCTGTTAAACTGATTTACATCGGTTATCTTTTCCCTGTCGATCTCAACGATAACCATGCCTGCCTCAAGCCCTGCCCTGGAGGCCGTGGAATTACTCTGCACCTGAAGGATCATCACACCTGATTTATCGGTAAGATTATACTGTTTAGCTCTGTCAGCGGTAATCTCGCCTACGGAAATCCCCAACTGATTCAACTGGTTCTCATTCCTGTTTCCCCTGCCCTGGAACTGAGAAGATGTCTCTTCAGTCTCTTCATTCTCCTGGAGCTCTGCCACCTTCAGGTCAAAGGTCTTTTTCTCGCCCTTTCGAAGGACGTCGACCTTGACGTTCTTGCCGACAACCGTTGCCGATACGGTCAGGCGGAGTTCATCCCTGTCCTCCACCTGCTTGCCGTCAAAGGCAATGATGACATCTTCCGGCTGAATCCCTGCCTTGTCGGCAGCACCGCCTTCAACAACGTCGCTTACGAGTGCGCCCTTTGTATCCTTAAGGCCAAGCTTTTCTTTAAGGTCCGACGTGATATTCTGGATGCTGACACCCATGTAACCCCTGACGACCTTGCCCTTCTTTAACTGGGGCAGCAGGTTCTTTACCATGTTGCTCGGGATGGCAAAACCAATCCCAACGCTGCCGCCGGTCTGTGAATAGATGTTGGAATTGATGCCGATTACCTCTCCATCGGTATTAATAAGAGGCCCGCCGCTGTTGCCCTGGTTTATCGCTGCGTCTGTCTGTATGTAGTCTTCATAGGAAGCGGTCCCTAATGACCGCCTGTACTTTGCGCTTACTATACCTGCGGTGACGGTATTGTCCAGCCCGAAGGGGTTGCCTATGGCCACCACCCAGTCGCCCACTTCCATTTTATCCGAATCCCCGAGTGCAAGCGGCATAAGGTCTTTTGCCCCCTCTATCTTGATAAGGGCCAGGTCTGTCTTTGAATCCAGTCCTATAATCTTGGCCTCATATTCCTTTTTGTCCGAAAGTGTGACCGTTATCTTATCCGCGCCCTCAACAACATGGTTGTTTGTAAGGATGTACCCTTCCCTGTCGATTATAAAGCCTGTTCCAAGTCCCTGCTGTTTGTAATCCCTGGGCATTTGATCGCCGTAAAAACGATTAAAGAACTCATTAAAGGGATCACTCTCGCCGAAGGGTGACGAATACTGGCTTGTTATCTGTGTTGTCTTTTCCACGCCGACATGTACAACTGCAGGACTTGCCTTTTTCACCAGCTCGGAAAAAGATCCCGGGATCGTAGTGGCGGCAAGACATTGGTCAACGCCCTGAAATACAACAGGGCCGGCAATGACAGCCGACATAAACGCGAAAACCATGATAAATGATTTCATCATGACCATGCGTCTATTGCCTAGTAGAATGGATTTTGTCTTCATGTTATCCTCCTTGTTTATTAATATCAGGCTGCCTGACATGGCGTCAGGGCATCATTATTTTTCATATATGGTCAACGTCTTTTTAGACAGATCCTGTGGCTAAAGGTTCCTAAAATTATTTTGATATAAATTATATCGATTAACCGTCTGAAATAACATCAATTTTTTACATCTATCAATTTGCGCCTTATCAGGTCGAAGGCATGGAGCGACGCGACATTCCTTATCCTGTTCCTTGATCCCCATAACCTCAATTCCTTGCACTCCACATCACTCTTTTCAGCCAGTGCAATATACACAAGCCCGACGGGCTTTTCAGGCGTGCCGCCATCCGGGCCTGCAACTCCCGTTATTGCAAGACCGAGATCAGTCCCTGATATTTCCCTGACGCCCTTGGCCATTTCTATTGCCGTTTCCCTGCTCACCGCCCCGAACCTGTACAGCGTCTCCTGTTTGACATTCAGGTTCTCCACCTTTGACTGGTTGCTGTACGAGATGATCCCCCGGTTGAACACACCGGATATCCCCGGTATCTCCGTAAGCCGTGCTGAGACCAGACCTCCTGTGCATGATTCGGCAATCGCTATTGTGGTGCCTGTCTGCAAAAGCATATCCGCCGCGACTTCGTCCAGCCCCCTGTTGTCGGAACTGTACACCTTGACGCCCAGCCTCTTCCTTATCTCCTCTTCAACCGGTGTAATAATATCCGCGGCTGTTTTATCCTTCGGGTATTTTGCGGTTATCCTCAGGGTGATCTCGCCTTCTTTCACATAAGGGGCTATTGTTGGGTTTGACTGATTTTCTATCAGGTCCCTGATTGCATCCTCCATGGCCGATTCACCTATCCCGAAGATCCTCAGAAATCGTGATACAATCCGTGATTCGGACTTCTCTTCCAGGTATGGTATAACCGCTTCCTCAAACATCGCCTTCATCTCGGAGGGAGGCCCCGGAAGCATGATTACAATCCTGTCCTTCTCCTCTATTATACAGCCGGGAGCCGTGCCGTTTTTGTTCCTGATGACTATGGCGCCCTCCGGCATGTATGCCTGCTTGAGATTGTTATCCGTCATGGGCCTTTTCAACCTCCCGAAAAAAGACCTCAGGCTCTCAAGGCTCTCCGTGTGAGGGATAAGCCTGCGATTAAATGCCGCAGCTACAGTCTCCTTGGTAAGGTCATCCTTTGTGGGTCCAAGGCCTCCAGTGATTATTATAAGATCGGAATGTGAAACGGCAAGGTTCAGGACATCCCTGAGCCTCTGATTATTATCACCCACAACACTG
This sequence comes from Desulfobacteraceae bacterium, assembly GCA_041310455.1. GTDB lineage: Bacteria > Desulfobacterota > DSM-4660 > Desulfatiglandales > HGW-15 > JAFGIC01. Next base: position 7,072 of record JBFYXR010000312.1, read on the forward strand.
TGAAAATAGACGCCTATCCCGACATCCGGAAGCCTGGCTGAAATATACTGGGCGTTTGTATTGGCAATCTGCCCCATCAGCAGTTCTGTCCCCACTGCCAGTATCTCTGCCTTCATGGTCATGTTATTATCCAATTTTGAAATTTCAAGTCTTCAGGCCGCCCTGACCTTTACAAGTTCGGACACGATGCTGAGGGCTATTTCCTCCGGCGTCTCAGCGCCAATATCGATTCCTATCGGACAATGCACGCGATTAAAATCATCCTCTGTAAAACCCTCTTTCAGAAGATTGCTGTAAATAGTTGATATCTTGCGCCTGCCTCCTAACATGCCGACATATCCTGCATCAGTGCGCAGGGCCTGCGCCAGAACAATTTCATCACAGGAATGGCTGCGGGTTGCTATTACAATGAAGGAAGATCTATCAACCGGAAACAGCTTCATCACATCATGGTAGGGATAATTTAAGACCCTCTCGGCATCGGGGAATTTTAAAGGGTCCGCGAATTCAGGACGGTCGTCAATTACAATTACCTTGAAACCCACCCTGCGGGCAAGCGGGACTGCCTGAAATGATACATGCCCGGCGCCGAAAATATACAGGATAGGGACTGAGGTAATCGGTTCGATAAAAACGCTGAATTCATTTCCGTCTGTATCGATGCATTCTATGATATCAGTTCCTCGACCTTCAAGGAAGTTTTGCATCCGGTCCATGATGATCTTCCTGGACTCATCCATATTTGGAAGAAGGCCGAACGCTTCACCGGATGGCTTAAACAATGCTTTGGACGCCTGCTTGCCATGCCAGAGCCGGGTATCCGTTACAGTCGCCAGGACAGCTGATCCTCCCTTCTTGACAATCTCCGCAATTTCGCTGTAGATCCGGCGGCAGGCGTCATTATCCGGAGCTAAAGGCTCTAAAAAGATCTCAACGTCACCGCCGCAGGACATCCCGGGATCGCTGTTGAAACGAATGGGAAACCCCGAAGAAAAAACTTGAGAGGATGCTTCAATAACTGCCTTCTCAAGGACACCCCCGCCGACTGAGCCGGTCAGGGAGCCGTCTGTCATGATCAGCATTTTCGCTCCGGCACCCCTCGGTGAGGTCCCCTTCTGCATGATAACCGTGGCAAGGACGGATGGGATGTTTGCCTTGGAGGAATTAAGGATTTCTGAATAGATGTCTTTCATGATTACTGGAAAATACTAGGCCCTGCCAAGTAATTTATAGATAAGATTCGTAGTCATGGATATGTTGGTAGCCGTGTTGAAAATAAAATTCTTGAATGTCTGAGTAAGATTATCGTATTCAGCCTGAAGCGCCCTGCTGTCTAACTTTTCCGCCTCAATAGGATTTGACACCATGACGGAAGCTGATCTGGGTTCATGACCGAAATCCATGAAAGGAATCCTGCCAAAGACATCATCGCTGTTCAAAGACAGGAGCTTAAAATTTTCTTTCGGACCCTTGCCGATTATATCGGCAGCACCCTTTTGAATGATGTAAAGATCCGTTTCCAGCTGGAATTTGTCCGGAAAAACCTTGTTCTTCAATGAGCCGTCATCATGATTTTCATTTATGAATACCTGAACTGCCTTTTCGTTTAGAACCCTGAGCCTCTTATCAAGGCTGAGCAGGAGCTTCCTGAAATTTTCAGAAAGCAACGAATATTCATGATAAAGCGGTTCAGCGTCCAGTATGCACAGCCTCACGTTGCCTTCAGCAATTACCGTGGCATTACGCTCATATTCACCGAATAAAAGCGCTCTTATTGTCCCAATAAAACAGCCTTCCCCGAGCCTGGCAAGTATTAAAGGCCCCCTGGCCGTCTCTTTGGTTACCCTTACCGTGCCTTCATATACTACCCATAGCCACTTGCCGTATCTTCCCTCTTTTACAATAGGGGCGCCGTCTTCGTAATACTCTTCCCTGATAACATACAGATAATCGACTAAAGGCCCTTTTATGGCATGGAGCAATTCCTTTTTCTTTTTCTGTATTTCGGCCCCCTTGTCTTCAGAGGGAGGCGGGCCCACTTTTGTAATTTCTCCATCATCCAGCATCCTCAGGGCATCAAGGACAATCTCCATCCTGCTTTGCCTGATAACATGATCAACCTGTGCTATCGCTTCTTCATAAAATTCGTAATTCCCTTCTGTCCATCCGAACATGGCATAGACTGCCTTTAATCCCTTAAGATCGCCATAGGATCCGTTAACCGGGTTGCCGTTAACAAAATAGATAACGCCCATGTATTCCGAATATCTGCTGCGCAGATTGAGAATACCCGTGCAGTTGTTCCCGCCGAGCAGTTGGAAAACATCAGCAAGAGATACAAAACGCAGGCTGCCGGAGAACACTATATTATCTGTCATTACAATCCGCTACCGTATTTAAGATAATTCCTGGTGGATTTTCTTTAATGTAAGAGAAAGGCATTTCTTCAAGGATTCCGCCACGCCGGCTCCCTTAAGCGCGCTTGCCTCAAAGAAAGGACATTTGAGTTTGCCATTCAGTTCATTTTCCATCTGTTCAACAGGCATTATAGGAATGCCCTGTTCGTGTAAATCCCTTTTATTGAACTGAATGACCAGCGGTATCTTGAATATGCTCTGATTCTGCTCCTTAAGATTGTCCTGAAGGTTTTTGAGGGATAACATATTTGCCTTCCTGCGGATCTCCAGTGAATCCGCAACAAAGACTATGCCGTCCACATTCTTAAGAACCATCTTTCTTGTAGAGTTATATTTAGTCTGTCCCGGAACTGTATACAGCTGAACTTTTACATCATACCCCTTGACCTTTCCCAGGCCTATGGGAAGAAAATCAAAAAACAGGGTCCTGTCTCCCTTGGTGTTTATGGATACCATATCGCTGGTAACATACTTTTTCCCGGCCTTGTGAATAAATTCCAGGTTGGTTGTCTTCCCCCCCCTTCCAGGGCCGTAATATACAATCTTGCACTCGATGACTTTTTCTTTTGCGTTTACAGAGGCCATGTTTCTTTCCTTTGGTAATGTTCTAAACCTTCTCGATGGTCAGATCAAATGCATAATCGCCTTTTCTCGGGCCGCTCGGTATTATTTTCTTATCAGAGACAACGCCTTTGGCTGTAAAAATAGATAAAGAAGAATAACACTGAACCTCCGGCAGCTTGCCCCCGGTTGATAGAAAATTGATCAATTCCTTCTTGTCGGCCTTCACTATAAAGCTCAGTATATTACCAGTTTGAAAAGTAATATCAAGCTCAACATCGATATCCCTTCGAAAATTGTCTTTCATACGGAGACCTATGGAAGATATCTCCAGGACAGGTTCGCTAGCCGCATCTTTTTTGGGTTCTTCATGAAGGGCTATCTGTGTTTCGGGGAGATCAAGCTCAATTCCTTCCTTTTTAAACATCTTAACCATGAATTCCCTTAAGGACTTAAGCTCTTTTTTTGTAAAAATCGGACTGGAGACCCATTTTTTATATTGGTCGACTGCCCTTTCAGGTGAAATAAAGAAAAACTGACACCTGAGCATATTTTCAGCTGCCCTTAAAGGCAGTATCCTTTCATCGATGAGTCTTTGAAATTCGGTAAAGGCCTTTTCATACTGCCCGAATTTTGCGAGTGCAACCGCACCCTCAATTGCCGCAACCTCCTTATTCTTGGAAAATGAAAACAGGTTGCTTATAAGCTTCTGAACATCTTCAGCCAATTCAGGGGTATCCGTCGCCTTGTCAATTTCATCAAGAGTATCCTGAACTGCCTGGATCCTTTTATTGAGAGAGTTTATTAAAGATTCCTTTTTTTGCAGGGCCTCATTTTTCATCACTACATTGAGCGCTTCGGAATATTTGAATTTTGCCTGTTCGAGAAGGCCCTGACTGCGGTAGAAGTCAGCCTCTTTAACCAAAGATTTTATCCGATCTGAATCATTCATTTGTTTACCTCTTAAAACATAATTTCCGGGTTATCATGCTTTCAATCCCATTCCTGCTCCGGTAGTCCTGTGCTCCCGGCTCCATGTGTAAAAAGGAGATCTTACGGCGCTTCGTGTTGAGTTTCATGTTTGATCAAGCCTGCCCCAAAAGCGGCAGGCATCTAAGCCGGTGTCTTATATAACACCAATCTTAGTAAATGTATAAGAACGACAATCAGTAGTCATTATAAAGAATTAAATTGATTTATTCAAAGGGTAAATTATTGAGGTCAAAACTAAAAGAGCTGGACAATTCGGATCAGCCTTTAACAATGACTACCTGCTAATTTTCATATATCACATGTGGAGATTTGTGGATCCTGGCAGCATGCCAGGCATCTTAATTTTATTATAAAAATTCTGACCCGTCACGCAGCGCATATAATGCGCACACATTTAGGAGTCAGCCCCCAGTATGAACTTATACCAGCAAACCAGGCCTTGAGTCGCTGAGGACCTCATCTGATAAACTATGACTGCCGAATGAAGACAAATCATTACTGAATCCGTAAACCAGCTTGGTAGTCATAAAAAGATTTGTGCACATGTTAAAAATCAGATTTCTAAAGGTGCTCGAAAGGCTGTTATATTCTTCCATAATACCCTCTGTGTCAAGTTTAACGGCGTCAAAATCTTTTGATACCATAACCGAGGCAGATCTGGGTTCATGCCCGAAATCCATGAAAGGAATGTTTCCAAATACATCATTCTTATCAAGTGAAAGCAGCGGCAGATCTCTTCTGTTTTTTTCACCTATTATATCAGCCTTGCCGTCCTTTATTAAAAAAAGATCATCCTGTGACTGGAACTTGTTAAGATAAATTTTATTATCTTTCGGAAATTCCTTCAGGGTATTATTCAAATATTTCTTTACTGCAACATCATTCATCATCCTTAATCTATGGTCAAGGCTTAAAAGTATACTTCTGAAATCCATGGATAACGAAGCAAGCTCGTGGAAAAGCGGTTCCGCATCCAGTAAACACAGCCTGACGTCTCCTTCGGCGGTTACCGTCGCATTTCGTTCATAGTCTCCGAACAAAAGAGCCCTTATTGTCCCTATGAAACAACCTTCTCCAAGCCTTGCCAGCAACAGGTTGCCGCCAGGCGTTTTCCTGCTTACCTTTACATTTCCTTCATATATTGTCCACATCCATTTGCCGTGTTTGCCTTCTCTAACGATCTTTGACCTATCCTTATAACATTCTTCTCTGATGACATATAGATAATCGATAAGGGGGCCCTTTGTCACCGGCAGGCCGAAATTGTTTTCTTTGTCGTCGTATTCTTCTGCTTCTTCCTTTTGTAAAAAAGAAGGCGGGCCGACCCTGGGGATCTCTCCATCATCAAGCAGACGCAGTGCGTCAAGAACAATTTCCATCCTGTTCAGTCTTATCAAATGATCCACCTGAGATATATCCTCTTCATAAAATTCATATTCCCCTTCAGTCCATCCGAACAACATGTAGATAGCCTTCACCCCTGACAGATTGCCATAACTTGCGTTTATCGGATTCCCTCTATCAAAATAAACCATCCCGACCTGGGGAGCGTAGTAGCTCCTGAGGGTAAGCGTTCCGCTGCAGCCGTTTCCACCGATTATCTGAAAAATATCCGCAAGGCTCACAAAGCATAAAGAGCCTGAAAGCACAGAATTCTCTGACATATTAGTATTCCACCTCCCTGTTTATTTCTTTTACAGGCATATAAATTAATGAAGAATCCTTAAAAAACGTCTGAAATTTTTTCCCGGATTTCTCATTGCTCATAAAATCCTTCTCTTTTAAAAATTAGATCGGTATCTTTGTCTTTTTTTATAAATATTTTTTTAACCATTGCCATCATCTTATCTTTTCCAGACATTCTCATTATTAATTTTATAAAATTATCTAATATAATACATTCGGAAATTAAATAATCGATTTCAAAGGCTAATGTTATATATTTTAATACTTTATTCCAGGGATTAATTTTACACCCCCACCCTGAAGGTGGGGCCGAACCTTTAGAAATAGCATGAAAATGTCCACCCGA
>JBFYXR010000315.1:0-5603 GCA_041310455.1 Desulfobacteraceae bacterium
GGAAGGGCCATCGCTCAACGGATAAAAGGTACTCCGGGGATAACAGGCTTATCGCGTCCAAGAGTTCACATCGACGACGCGGTTTGGCACCTCGATGTCGGCTCATCGCATCCTGGGGCTGTAGCAGGTCCCAAGGGTTTGGCTGTTCGCCAATTAAAGCGGTACGTGAGCTGGGTTCAGAACGTCGTGAGACAGTTCGGTCCCTATCTTTCGTGGGCGCAGGATATTTGAGAGGATCTTTCCCTAGTACGAGAGGACCGGGATGGACGAACCTCTGGTGTTCCAGTTGTCGCGCCAGCGGCATTGCTGGGTAGCTACGTTCGGAATGGATAACCGCTGAAAGCATCTAAGCGGGAAGCCAACCTCAAGATAAGATATCCCTCTACTTCGGTAGAATGAAGACCCCTCGTAGACTACTAGGTTGATAGGCCAGGAGTCTAAGTATGGTAACATATTAAGCTAACTGGTACTAATAGGTCGTGCGGCTTGGCCATAATTTTTTATATAATTTTGAAATCATATCTGTATTTTGTTAAATATTACAGCTATCAGCCATTAGCTATCAGCTTTCTGTAAAATCAATAAAACGCTGACTGCTGAACGCTGAAAGCTTCAAAAATTTCCCGGTGGCTATAGCGAAGAGGTCACACCCGTTCCCATTCCGAACACGGAAGTTAAGCTCTTCAGCGCCGATGGTACTGCATGGGAGACTGTGTGGGAGAGTAGGACACTGCCGGGTTACCAAATGGAAAGGCCCCTTGATTTGCAAATTGTTAATCAGGGGGCCTTTTTTTTATATGATCCAATCAGGCGTTAGTTCCCGGCGGCATTACGGATTCTAAGAAAAACTGTCTTCCGGGATATGTTCAATCATTTCGAGAAACACATTGACGCATTCCGGGCAGAGCTGAGAGCCTTTGACATCCGTGATGATCTGAAGCGCCCTGGCTCGGGACATCCCTTCCCTGTAGGGCCGGTCGCTTACAAGGGCGTGATAGGTATCCGCGACAGCCATCATCCTGGCCCAGAGAGGAATCTTTAATCCTTTAATATTATCAGGGTATCCTTTACCGTTGAATTGTTCATGGTGGTGTTTTATCACAGGTATGGCATATTCAAGACTTGGTATTGAACCTAGGATAGTGGAGCCTATTACCGGGTGCTGCTTGATAAGCGCAAATTCCTTGTCCGTGAGGCGGCCCGGTTTGAGGAGGATGCTGTCAGGCACGCCGATCTTGCCGAGGTCATGAAGCCTTCCTGCAATGCCTATTGATTCAATATCATCCTGGGGCATGCCCATACGTTTTGCCATCTCTGTCACGAGCATCGCAACTGCCTCGGAATGCCCTCTGGTATAGTGATCGCGCGCTTCCAGGGCAAAGATCAGGCTTGTGATACTGGCAAGCATCATCTTTCGCTCTGCGTCAAGCCGCTCTTTTTCTTTTAGCAGCAGGAGAAAATGATCGGACAGGAGTTTTTCAACTGTGATTACGAGCTGCTCCAGATTAAAAGGCTTGACGAGGTATGCGCTTGCCCCCAGTTGGAGCATCCTTCTCATAATCGACCGGTCGTCATTTGAACTCATGAAAATAAAGGGTATGCCGGACAGGCTCTGGTCTTTCTTGATTGATTTGCAGAACTCAATGCCGTCCATTTCAGGCATGTTGATATCGCTTAATATCAGGTCGGGCGTGTTTTTCCTGATCTGTTTCAAGGCCTGTTTGCCGTTGTCCGCCGTGATAACCCGGAATCCGGCCTTTTCAAGCTCCTCTTCCACAAGGTTTCTGATTACACTGGAGTCATCCACTACAAGTATAAGCTGGTCTTTGTGAAAGACTGATTTTTTCAGGACATGCTGAACAGTGTCCTTAAGAATGGTCTTTGCCTCAGCCTTTGAAACATAGGCCGCGGCGCCGGCCTGAAACCCCTTGTCCACATCACGGTCGGAGTCAAGAGAACTCAGAATTATTACCGGGAGTGTCCTTGTGCGTGGATTCTCTTTCAGCATGCGGCACAGCTGAAATCCGTCCATTTCAGGCATTTCAACATCAGTGATAACCAGGTCAAACTGTTTTGAACTGATGATATTCATGGCGGATTTGCCATGTTCAGCCTCGGTAACATGGGCGCCTATTTCCTCAAGTTCCCTGGTGATCTGGCTTCTGATGAAGGAGCTGTCATCAACTATAAGTATGGATGGTGATAACATTAAACCTCTGTTGCGATGCGCGTGGATCAAATGTAATTCGATTTAAAACCGCATGCATAAGTAACGGCTCAATCTAAGGCAATACGAAGTTCTAATCGGGCATTGTTTAACAAAACTCAAATAATTTTTAAACAAATTTTGCCTGATTATTAGAGAATAAAAATCAGGTCAATAAAGGTTAAGTTTTAATCCGGTCTTAATAAGTTTTTGCCTGATGGGAGTAATCAATGGCCTATTTGTAGCTGCTGTTCCTTTATGAGCCTTAAATTATTGCGTATTTATCCCATTTCTCCAGCCATTTAACCCCTTTTTTACTTTTCATGGTAATGCTGATCCCCTCGTTTTTCAAGAATATTACAACTGGCTGCATTTAGGAGAAAAATCATATTTTATCCTTGACAAAAGGCGTTTTTCATATAGAATGTGTCACAAAGTGGGATTGAGTGGGAGATATATATAATTTTATTTAATTACATATGTTCAGAGGACGATCAAAACATACCCTTGATGACAAGGGAAGACTAGCAATTCCGACACGTTTTAAGGACACCTTAAAACAAAAGGAAGAGTCATGCCTTGTGGTTACTAACTATCAAAACTGCCTGTGGGCATTCGCTAAGGATGACTGGCGTGTTATTGAGGAAAAGGCTGCCGGTCTGCCCCTGATGGATAAGGCCTCCAACACATATCGCACAATATTTATATCCGGCGCCCAGGAATGTCCCATAAAGCAGGGCAGGATTACAATACCGCCTGACCTGAGAGAAATAGCCGGACTAAAAAAGGATGTGGTTCTTGTAGGCGAATTGAAATTTTTCGGGATATGGGACAAAGACAGGTGGGATGATGAATTCCAGAGGGCATGCATGGATTTTCCCCAGGACAGCCAGGCTCTATCAGGGATGGGAATTTAGGGGGGTGAAGGTTGGAGTATCCTCATAAGCCGGTAATGGTCAATGAGGTAATAACCCATCTGGTTACTTTAAGAGACGGCACCTATGTTGACGGCACGGCGGGCAGCGGCGGGCACAGCGAGGCGATATTAAAAAATTTGTCCGATAAGGGCCGTCTGATCTGCCTGGACAGGGATGCCGAGGCAATCAGTATATGCAGGTCGCGTTTGAAAGATCCTGGAAATCGTGTCCTGTTTGTCAGGGCAAATTTTGTCGATCTGAGTCTGGTGCTGAGCGATCTGGGCATAGGCCGAGTAAACGGAATTCTGCTTGACCTTGGGATGTCTTCCTACCAGCTGGATCATTCGGGCAGGGGATTCAGCTTCAGCAGGGATGAGCGCCTTGACATGCGGATGGATCAAAACGGCGACACAACCGCTGAAGAAATAATAAACCGTTTCCCGGTCCGTGATCTTGAGGCCATACTGAAGGATTACGGCGAGGAAAAACGGGCCAGGGCAATAGCAAGACTGATTGAAGTTGAACGCAGGAAAGGTTCGATAGCTACTACACTTCAACTTGCGGGGCTGATCAGATCCATTATGCCTCATTACAATTCCCCCTGGACAAAAGATCCGGCGACCAGGACCTTCCAGGCGTTAAGAATAGCAGTGAACAGGGAGCTGGAAAATCTTGACCGGTTTCTGGATGCGGCGCCGTCTCTGATGGAGGGAAGGGGAAGACTTGCGTTTCTTACTTATCATTCCCTCGAAGACAGGGCGGTGAAAAAGGCCATGGCGGAGTGGGAAAAGACCTGCGTATGTCCTCCCGGTATGCCGGAATGCGTTTGTGGAAAGGCAAGCCTTTTTAAAAGGGTAAATAAAAAGCTGATCAGACCCGCGATCCAGGAGATTCGGGATAACCCAAGGGCTCGTAGCGCCATACTGAGAGCTGCGGAAAGGATTTAAGATGGTCGGAAATTTCATACCGTCGGAGATACAGCGAAAAAGAAATATCCGCACCGGGATTAAGCTTGAAAACTGCAAGGCAAGGGGTAACAGGTTCTATTTCTCGAACCGTCAGATTATTGTTACTGCCCTGCTGCTGCTGATATTCATGGGAAGCGGCATCGGATATGTCTGGTCAAACTATGAAGGAACTCAGATAGGTTTTGACCTGAGCCGTCTTCAACAGGAAGAGCGAACAATTAAAGAGGTGAACCGAAAGCTTAAGGTTGAGCTGGCCACTTTAAAATCCACCGAATATCTTGAAAAAGCGGCAAAGGCTTTAGGGCTTAAAGAGGCATCACCTGATCAGATCGTTTTTATACCATGAAGACCAGTGATAAAAAATGGATCAGGGTTCGAATATATCTTGTAGCCATTTTTTTTATAATCGGGCTGGGGGCCAACCTGTTGAGGGCCTACCAGCTTCAGGTGCTGGAGAGAGACAAGCTCAACAAATTAGCCCTTTCAGGTTATAAGGCCGTAGTTAAACTGCCCCCCAAGAGGGGAACTATCTATGACCGGGACGGCCATATACTGGCTGACAGCGTCGAGGTAGGCTCCGTTTATGCCAATCCACGCCAGATTGAAAACAAGAAAATCACCGCGGGTCACCTTGCCTTGAGCCTGGATGTATCCAGCGGGGACATCCTGAAGCTTCTTGAAAAGGACAGCCCCTTTGTATGGATAAGAAGAAGGGTGTCACCGGAAAAAATCAACCAGATAAAATCATTCGAGTTAAAGGGCGTAGGCTTTACGACGGAGACAAGAAGGTTTTATCCTGGGAAGGCTCTTGCCGGGCATCTGCTCGGATTCGCCGGCAATGACAACCAGGGGCTTGAAGGCATAGAAAAATTTTATGACAATGTTTTAAAGGGCCCCAATGAGACCCTTATCCAGATGCAGGACGCGGTCGGGAGGCCTTTCTACATAAGCGAGCCCGAGGGAGACGGCCAGGATATGAGGAACCTTGTCCTGACCATTGACAAGGATATACAGTACAAGGCCCAGGAAGCCCTTGAAGCCCAGGTAAAAAAGTCGAATGCGAAAAGCGGACAATGCATAGTCATGGACCCTGATAACGGTGAGATAATGGCCATGGCCGTCGCACCGTCATTCAACCCAAATATCTTTAACGAGTTCAATTCCGCTGACTGGAGGAACAGGGCAATCACTGATTGCTATGAGCCCGGGTCAACCGTTAAGGCATTCCTTCTGTCAGCCGCCCTTGAAAAAAATCTTATAACTCCGAACACAAACTTTTACTGTGAGAACGGAGAATATTACATAGGCGGGCACACTATCCATGATACCCACAAATACGAGACATTAAGCGCATCGGACATAGTGGTTTTATCCAGTAATATAGGTGCGATCAAGATCGGACAGAAGCTGGGCTATGAAAATTATTATGAATATATGAAAAAATTCGGATTTGGAGAAAAGATCGGCGTTGATCTGATGGGTGAAAGAAACGGCTCCCTCAGGTCGCCCCAG
>JBFYXR010000317.1:0-6702 GCA_041310455.1 Desulfobacteraceae bacterium
ATCAGCAACTGTTATACGCAGGACCTGCTTGCCCCCCTCTTTAACAGTCTGGACATGAGGCTTATCTTCGGGTTCAAAGCGTATGAATTTAACCTCTTTGTCCGCCGCCTCTCTGTAATAATCCTCCCTGAAACCATAGGTCCTCATGTCCCTGAAGAGGATATAAATATCCATCCGGGGGTTTATCTCCTTCAGCTTCAGGGCGTTCTTTATTGCATGGCCGCAGCATATCCTGGCGCAGTAATTCCTGTCCTCCTGCCTGCAGCCTACGCATTGGATCATAACCAGACTTTCGGAGTTGATTACCTTTTCCTCACCTTTGGTGATCTTCTCCTCCAGTTCCAGCTGGGTCATCACCCTGTCGTCTTTCCCATAAAGGTATTCAGTGGGCTTATATTCATCGGCGCCTATGGCAATGATGGCTGCCCCATGCTTTATTTCCGTGGCTCCTCTGTCTGACTTAACCTTTGTCAGGAAGTTCCCTACATAGCCCTCAGCCGATGTGATAACGGCATTGGTATATACATGTATCATTGGATGCTTATAAACCCTGCCAATAAGGTCTCTCAGATATGTCTGAACATCCAGCCCTTCCAGGGTGTAGTGTATCCTCCTCGCCATTCCGCCAAGGTCTTTTTGCTTCTCCACCAGGTGGACCTCATGTCCCTGATTGGCTATGCTAAGGGCGCTGGTCATCCCGGCCAGGCCTCCCCCTACCACCAGTGCCGTAGGATACACGGGCAGATCAAATTCCTGCAAAGGCTCCAGAAACTGGGCGCGTGCCACGGACATTCGGATTATATCCTTTGCCTTTTTGGTGGCATCCTCTTTTTCTTTTGAGTGGACCCAGGAGCAATGCTCTCTGATATTGGCCATGTCGTAGAAATATTGATTAATGCCGGCCTCCCTGAGGGTGTCCCTGAACAGCGGCTCATGGGTCCTGGGCGTGCAGGCTGCGACAACCACGCGATTAAGCCCCTTTTCCCGGATCGAGTCCGCCAGGCGCTGGGCAGAGTCCGTAGAGCATATGAACAGGCTTTCTTCGGCATGAACAACGTTCGGCAGGGTAAGGGCATACTCGACTGTTGAAGGAACATTTACTATCCTTCCGATATTGGCCCCGCAATGACATACATAGACGCCTACCCTTGGCTCTTCTCCCGATACGTCCCTCTCCGGAGGATACACCCTTTCCTTGGAGAGCTTGCCTCGCCTGAAGTCAAGAAATTCCCCGCATAAAGAACCGGCCCCGCTGGCGGTCACAACCGACTCGGGGATATCCACCGGCCCCTGGAATGCACCGCTTATAAAAATTCCAGGCCGGGAGGTCTCCATGGGATTAACAGGATTGGTTTTACAGAATCCGTGGGCATTGAGCTCGATGCCGAACTTCTTCGCAAGTTCCTTCACGTCGGCAGGAGGGGTCAATCCGACAGACAGCACAACCATATCGAATTCTTCCTCTTTTACCCCATCATCGGCAGTAGCATATCTTAGTGTTACATTCTTGCTTTCCGGGATCTCTCTTCCCAATGACACATAGCTTCTTATAAACCGAACGCCGGGAAGTTTCTCCGTTCTCTGGTAGAACCGCTCAAAGTCTTTGCCATAGGAACGGATATCATTATGGAATATGGTGCACTGGGCATCCGCGTCATGGTCCTTCGTCAAAATCACCTGTTTCTGGGTGTAGGTGCAGCATACTGCGGAGCAATAGCTGTTTCCTCCCTCCAGGACCTGCCTGGAACCCACGCAGTGGATCCATGCTATTTTATGGGGATGCTTCCTGTCTGAAGCGCGCAATATCTCACCTTCATAGGGCCCGGTGGCGCATAACAGACGTTCAAAGTCAAGACTGGTTACCACGTTCTGAAACTTGCCGTATCCATAGTCTCCCCTTGGCCTGGGATCAAACGGCAGGAAGCCCGGAGACAGCACTATCGCCCCAACCTTTACCTGTACCTTCTCCGGCTTTTGATTAAAATCTATGGCGTCATTCTGACAGACTGACAGGCAAATAGTGCATTTTTTATCTTTAAGGTAAAGACAGCTCTCATCTATATAGGTGACAAGGGGAACTGCCTGGGAGAAGTATATATGAACAGCCTTGTTTTGGGAGATCTCCTGATTGAACTGGTCCGGATATTTGACAGGGCAGTACTCTACGCAGGTAGTGCAACCTGTGCATTTGTCCTCAATAATATATCTGGGCTTTTTAATCAGGGTTACGTTAAAGTCTCCCGCTTCCCCTTCCACACTGTCAACTTCAGTATAGGTCAGGATCTCTATATTGGGATGCCTGGCGCATTCAATAAACTTGGGAGATTCGATGCACATGGAGCAGTCATTGGTGGGAAAGGTCTTGTCAAGCTGTGACATCTTGCCGCCGATGGTCGGCGATTGCTCAACCATATAAACCTTATAACCCGAGTTGGCAAGATCGAGAGAGGCCTGAATGCCGCTGATCCCTCCGCCGACAACCATAACATCCCCGAAATTGCCGCCCATGGGAATTTTAAAAAGCTGTTTTTCAACCGATTCTTTTTCCACTTATCAATATCCTCATCAGGTTTTTACTGTTCCCTAAATCACTTCCTGGATAATCTCCGTGATGTCCTTAATCTCAAGGATCTCATCATATTCCAGGTTTAACCTGCTTTCCTCAAAATTGGTGATGCAGTACGGGCAGGCGGTAACCAGCGCCTTCGCTCCAACCTCTTCAGCCTGCATTAATCTGAGATCGGAGAATCTTTCGTTCTTCGGCGTGTCCATCCAGATCCTTCCGCCTCCGCCTCCGCAGCACAGGCTGTCCTTCCCGCTATCAGGCATCTCGATGAGTTCCAGCCCCGGTATATTCCTTAAAACATCCCTGGGTTCGTCGAATATGTTGTTATGCCGCCCCAGATAACAGGGATCATGATACGTAATCTTCTTTCCATAGGACCCGGTGATTTTAATCCTTCCCTCTTTAATCAGCTGGGATAGATATTGGGTGATATGAACCACCTCAAAGTTCACCATGAATTCGGGGTACTCGTTCTTGAAGGTGTGGTAGCAATGGGGGGAAGAGACGAGGATCTTTTTCACGCCGTTATCTATAAAGGCCTTGATGTTGTCCTTTGCCAGCTGTTTGAATGTAGCCTCATCGCCGGTCTTGCGGATGCTCTCTCCGCAGCAGCTCTCCCTGGCGCCCAGTATCCCGAAATTTATCCCTGCCTTCTTAAGTATGTTGGCTGTGGCGGCGGCTACCTTTTTCATTCTCGGGTCATAGCTCAGGTAACATCCGACAAAATACAGGATATCCATCCCCTCTGAGTAGGGTTTCACAGCCAGGCCGTTTGCCCAGTCCGCACGCTTGCTCCGCTCCAGTTGCAGGGGGTTGCCATTGGAGATGATGCTTGCCCTCGCGGTTCGGGCGGGCTTTACAGAGGCAGGAAAGACCTCATATTCCGAGGCAAACCTGCGCAGGGCCACACTGATTTCTATCTGTTTTACTCCCCTGGGGCACTCCTGTGGACATCTCCCGCATGTGGTGCATCGCCAGATATCTTCGTTTTCCGTCTCAGTCAAGCCGAATGTGGCCTCCCTGATCAGCTTGCGCATGCTGAAGGCTCGAACCCTGTTCCACGGGCAAACAGTGTCGCATTTTCCGCATTGATAGCAGAATCTGAAAACCTCGCCGCCGGCCTGTTTTATTTCATCTATTACCTCTTTAAAGGGGGCTACTGTCTCCACTGTTTTTATCTATCCTCTTCTTTAGCCTTAATGTTTCAGCCCTTTTTTGACAATGACATGCGGGCAACGGTATCTGTTATCTTCTCTAATCCATATTTGTTTATCAATGCTTCCAACCCTATCTCCACATCCTCAGCTTTCACTTCTTCTTCTACTTCCTCTTCCCTTTCCTCGTAAATCAGAACGTCAGCGAGGCACCACTTAACACAGAGCGGCTCTTCCTCATCTTCACACATATCGCACTTAAGAGGCAGACCGGAATCGGGTTCTTTAAACAGGCCCCTGGATGGGCAGGCGGCCCTGCAGAAGTCGCACTCGTTGTATTCCTTTCCGTCAATTATGTACTTATCTCTCCCAGCGCATTCGGACGCAGTATATTCACCGGCGAATACCGGAAGCCATTTGTTGTTAAGTCGGTCGGTAATTATCTGAATGCGAGACCTTGCCGGATTAATGCTGCTGTATTTCGGTGAGGCATGAGAAGCGGAGCAGATTATCTCACATGACCGGCAGCCATTGCACTTATCCGCATCAATTTTGATTGTCTTGACTTTTTTCTTAATCTTGGCCATCTTTTAATATACCTCTCTTTTCTAAGTCATCAGCAACATAACCGAGGTCTAATTCTTCCAATTTTTTTCTTGTAGGAATGCCATCCATATTCCATCCCTTATATTTGTAATACGTAGACAAGAGTAGTTCTTCGTGCTCGGGAAATCTCCTTTTCCAATGATCTGCGGGCGGTTTCTCGTCTGCCCTGGTCATCCCTCTTCTATTATTAAATGCCCTGTGCAGGTTCCTGCTCCTGTTGACTATTTTCGTAAGTTTTTCTTCATCCATATCCATGCCGGTTGCTGCCGAGATTAATTTCGGGTAATTGTGTACGTGATAGGGGGCCTTCAGGCAGAATGATGACATGCCGGCGCACACACAGCAGGCGTCGTCAACGTTGTGAAGCATCTCCATCCAATCCACAATTTCAACGGCCATCTGGGGAGTCGGGTAGTACGGATTCGAGTTGTCTCCGCGCAGCTCCCAGTCCAGAAGGTATTGCTTAAAATGTTCATCAGGCAGCTGTGGCCAATCCTTTACAAACTCCTCTCTCTGCTCTCTTGTGGGGAAAGGTGTCTGGGGCCATTGCCCTTCGATCTGGGTAATGCTTATCTTTTCGTTGGTTGAATACATAAGGTAATAGAGGGGATCCATCATTCCCAACTTCAAAGGGAGTTGTTCATGTTTCTTGATGGTATTGTGATCATACTCCTCTGCGCCATTGCCGATCTTTCTTGCTGCATAATAAACGCCGTCAGCCAGGATATCTCCGATTCCTTCCCGGTGTGCAACCCTGTCAAGCAGCCAGAAAAATCTCCCCTCTTTATCAGAGGGGCAGGCTTCATAAGTGGACGTTCCTTCAAAGTCTTTGTCGGTCAGGATTCCGGCCTCATAGAGCTCAACAGCAAAGGCCAGAATCTGCGGGGTCGAAAACGAGTCCACTCCATACTCGGTAGCGCGTTGAAGGATTCTGAAGCCAAAACCCAGATCATCTACATAGGCCGCCATACAATAGGTGAGTTTCCCAAAGCATTTCATCATGTATCTTGGACCTCCCTGGTAGGAGACCAATCCCCCGCAATGCTGCGGACAGTTAAAGCAGCTTATCAACCTCTCTACTGTAGCAAGCTGAGTCTTCGTCCAATTCTCTTCATTCTCCTTGCTCCAGAAATCTTTTCTACGAACGCGTGCATTACCCCAGGCGAAATTTTACGTGTGCCACTTCTCATCAGTATGCACCATCTCCTGGGGTGACCCGATCCCGGACAGGATAGTCATTACATCCTGGATGGGATTTGCGTTCCGGAAATTTATATAATCCGTCACGCCCTTCATATGCTCCATGAATTCCGCACCGCGGGCAAGATTGACGTCCTTGGTCCCGCGCACCGCTACCGCTTTTATCTTCTTGTCTCCCATAACGGCGCCTCCGCCGAGCCGGCTGGCGCTCGACCGGGACTGCTCGATGGACGCCGTGAATACCTTGTTTTCACCGGCCGGGCCGATGGCGGCCACCTGGGCTCTCGGTTCATTCAATTCCTTTCGAATAAGGTCCTGGGTTTCAAGGGCGCCCCTGCCAACTAAATGAGAGGCGTCGCGCAGTTCCACCTTGTCATTGTTTATCCAGAGATAGACCCACTTGGGGGATTTGTTGCGGAAGATTATCTTGTCATAACCGGCATACTTCAATTCCGCCGACCAGAACCCCCCCATCATAGGATATGCCAGCAGGTTCGACTGAGGGGAAACAAAGGTGACAACGGTGCGGTTGGCGCTGAAGGCAGGGGTGCCATTCAAGATGCCGGTGCTGATTATAAGCAGGTTCTCGGGATCAAACGGCTGGACTTCAGGGGGAACCCTGTCCCAGTGTATCTTGATGCTGGTGCCCAGCCCCCCGAGATGGGTTTCCATCATCTTCGGGTCGGTTTCTACCCGTTCAATATTTCCTGTCGCCAGATCAATTTCCAGGTTATATCCTGTCTCTGCGTATCTCATTTTTGACTCCTCTATATTGTCTGAACACGCAATATAATTTATTAATCACTGGTTTCAGACACTTAACTAAAATGGGCCTTTATCTGTAGGATAAAGGTTAAAACTATTCACGATGTAATCACAATCTAGCTATAATATAATTATGTGTCAAGAAAAAAACTATATTATTGATAGGACATATTTTTTCACGTAATGTATTAAGCATAAAAACTTCCTATTTTGATGACCTGAAATTAACTAATATTTTAGCATTTTTTCTTAAATATAGGTCAAAATCAGTTAATCATGATAAATTACTAAGATTAAAGAAGGCAACCAAATATATCTTTATTAAAAGGAGACAATCATGAAAGGCATGTCTTTCGGCTTGAAAGAGGCATTGCATTTGACCTTGGAGAATATAAAGCCCCTCACTACTGA
>JBFYXR010000320.1:0-4703 GCA_041310455.1 Desulfobacteraceae bacterium
GAATCAATGCATATTTTTCTGTATTATACGGTTGGATACCAAAGGCCGTTTTAGACATTACCAAATAATAATTAATGAAAGGAGAAGGTCATGAATCTAATTAAAACGCTTATGGGAAGACGGCAGTTTCTGGTTGCCGCCGGTGTGGCGTCCACGTGTGCGCTGACCTGTAAAAAGCTCGCTGGTTTTGAAACGCGGGCCGCAATGGCGGCGGATGCGGCCGCTACTGCCGCTATGAAGGCCGCGGGCAACAGATGCCCTCATCTTTTGTCGCCCCTCAGAATCAGAAATGTAATGCTGAAGAACAGGATAATGCATGCCGTGTCCCCTAATTTCACCATGCAGGGTCCGGAGAATTATCCTTCCGAGGCGTTCCGAAACCACTACTCAAACATGGCCAAAAACGCCGCCATTGTCTCGATGAGCACCTGTTTCGGAAAATATCCCAAAAAATACCACACAAAAGCTGATGGTCTAGAAGAGTGGGTGCTGGAGGCCCTGGAATCCTGGGAACAGATCGGGCAGGATAAATGGGAAGACATCCCGCCAACCCACAACTATGTTGAGAGGATGATCGATGATATCCACAGCGAAGGCGCCCTGATTTTATTCGTAGGCAATACCGGCGACATGTCAGGCATCGCGCCGGGCGAGGCATCAGGCCAGAACGGCATTACCAACTTCGAAAAGGCGGCAGCAGTAGTGTCAGGCTCGGGCCAGGGCAGCGGCGAAGGCCGTGGTGGCGGCATGCCGGGCGGCGGAGGGCCCATGGGACAGTCCAACAGGAGCGTTGAAGATATAGTAAAGGAGGCGAAGGAGGCCGCGGACCAGGGCTATGATGTGTATCAGATAAACACAGGCAACCCAGAGGCTGTAAAGGCCGTCCGCAATTCAACAAACCTTATACTCATGGCAAATCTCAGGGTCGGCAGCGGCGGCATGAATGCATCGACGGCTATCCCGGGGGTCAGCAACGTGAATCAGCCAAGCAAGGACGAACTGGAGAAGGCCGTTGAAGAGGCAAAAAAGCTTGAGGGCATGGCTGACTTTGTGTTTTTCAGGGCTGGCAGTGCGCACCCCAACAGCTTTGTCCAGGACAAAGACAGGCCGTGGGCCCTCGCCTATGCCGAGGCCATCAAGAAGGCGGGCGTGAAGATCCTCACGTGCCCCAGCGCCGGATTCCATGACCCGGTGCAGAATGACGAGTTTATAGCAAAGGGCCTGACGGACATGGTCGGCATGACCACGCCATTTTTCGCTGATCCCGAACTGGTCAGAAAGGTGGCGGCAGGCAGGGCAGATGATGTTGTCCCGTGTTACCAGTGTCAGAACTGCCATTGCATCAGCATGTTGAAGGGGCCCCATTATGCCACATGTGACGTGAACCCGAAGTGGGCAACGCCCGCTTATAAGCTCCAGGGCATCACCGCGCCCAAAAAGATAAAGAAGGTTGCGGTAATAGGCGGCGGACCGGGCGGTATGAAGGCGGCCCTGGTGGCGGCGGAAAGAGGGCACAGGGTGACACTCTTTGAGATGGACTCCTCTCTTGGCGGGCTGATCAGGTTCGCGGACTACAGTCAGTGGAGATGGAATATGAAAGACCTCAAGGACTATCTGATCAATCAGGTGAAGAAGGCCGGTATCGAGGTGAAGCTTAATACAAAGGCCACCTGGGAGATGATCAAGACTGCCGGCTTCGACACGGTCCTGGTTGCGACAGGCGCTGAACCCGTTGAATCCAGGATGAAAGGCGCTGATGCGGACAATGTCTTCAATATCCTGACCTGTTACAGCAATAAGGCGGCCCTGGGGAAAAACGTGGTAATGATCGGGGCAGGAAAAATCGGCACGGAGGCGGCAATAGGCATTGCCAAGGATGGACACAAGATAACCGTCCTTGCGCCGGGGGATGAAATGATAGACGCGGAGGACGTAGGCGCCCACAACGTCGGGAACCAGGAGCGTATATACAAAAACCATCCGAACTTCAAGTATTTCATGAAGACCACTGTCAAGGGCATTGCCGGGGGAAAGGTAACCTATACGGATGAAAAGGGTGCTGAGAACTCTATTCAGGCCGACAGCATTGTGATCTGGTCAGGCCTTAAGCCGAGGATGGATGAGGCCGAAAAATTCATCGGCTCGGCGGACGAGGTGCTTCTGCTGGGCGACTGCACCGGCAGGGGCGGCAGGATACAAAAGACTATACGGAGCGCATTCTTTGTGGCGTCGCAGGTTTAAGGACACGCTGGGATCCGCTTTCGTCCTATAAGGTAGGACTATGGCGCGACAGGGGCCGGGAGGCGAGAAAGCTGGAAGGCTGTGATGTTCGAAGGCCTAATGCTTTATGGCTTCCTGGCATTGTAGCTTGCCGGCTTAAAAAAGGCAGGGCCGATTAAAAGCCCTGCTTTTTCTTGCTATTGCAGATTTTTCTGAGCGGATGATTTGTGTGTTCTAAATAAAGGAAAGAAAATATGAAAAAAGAGATCCCTAATTTATTTCCTGACCAAGATTGCTTTTTCTGCGGTGTGAATAATCCTGCTGGCTTGAAATTACGATTTTTTCTTCATGAAGAAACAAAAGAAGTTTCAACTGAATATGTTGGTACAAGAAATTTTATGGGGCTCGGCAATGTGCTTCATGGCGGCATCCAGTCAGGCATAATTGATGAGATAATGGGCTGGACAACTCATTTCCTGACCAAACAGATGGGAGTTGCTGTCAAACTTAGTTTGCATTTCATAAAACCAGTCTATCTTGGAAAAAAAATTATGGTTTTTTGTTCTATACGTTCCATAGAAAATTCAAATGTTCAGCTTGAAGCAAGAATTGAATATGAAGAAGGTGATGTATGCACTCGTGCTGAAGGAGTTTATTTTCTATTACCGGATGATAAATTCAATAAATTAATATACGGGCTTTAATAATAGTCTGCAGGGTGTAAAACCTAACAATCGGCTTAGGCAGCAAATCAATCTGCTTCAAGCCCTGATCTACTCCACTCACTTGGGAACGCATGTGCAGTGGGAGTATGAGTCATACATTGGCAAATGACATCTTAAAATAAGGAGCACCCAATATCAGTGTCCAGCGGAGCAGATGGCTGCCCGCTAACACAGGGCGTTAATGATTATTTGTGTATCTTAAACTTATGTAAAAGTAGAGATTAGGAAATATAATTGCAAGGAAACGCATATTGACTTTAAAAATGTTTTATGGCCTAATTTAACCAATCTGATTAATATGTTATCTATCGATTGAAGTTAAAATTATTCATAAAACAATAACAAACAGGAGACAATTATCATGGCAAGAATAAAGATTAATGATCTACCAAAGGACATGGCGATCTCAAAAGAGGAATTGAAAGCGACCAGAGGTGGCAGTCTTAATGTGCTTAATGCAATAGGTGGTGACTCTTCGATCAGCAATGTAGATCTTCAAAATACTTTACAGCAACAACAGCAGACTATTCAGATGTTGAGTAATGTGAGCAAACTCTTATCGGATACTAGCATGGCTGTTGTCAGAAAGATTGGATGATTACTTGTAGTTGCTACGATCTGCTCCAACATGGATCATAAGATAATTTTGATATTATCGGGCATTCTCAAGACGGCAACATAATTTGTGTAATATAAAGTTTGCCAAAATTAAAGACTACAAAATCAAGTATCAAGTACAGAAAGACTGGCCTTTCATTTTTTGCTTTTTCTCCATTATTTTGATATAAATGTTTCATCCACAAAAAAGCGAATTATTGTCATCAGGTTTTGCTAAATATAAAAAACAAAGGAGGCTCCAATGAATCGAATATTCTTTTTTATTTTATTTGTCTCTTTAATATTCTTTATAGGTGCGTCCAAAGAGATTTCCTACGTTACACAAGATGAACAAGTTGCGCTTATAGAACTTCCTTATGGAAAGAATGAGATGCCTATGATGATTGGCAAAATTGACGGGAAATTATTTCATGGGCTCAAACCACGTGGGGCGGAAAAAAAAAGATGGGTGTTCGGTTTGGAATTACCACCGGGCCTTCATAGCTTTGAAGCAACAGTTTTCACAATGGTTGAAAACAAACAGAACCCATTTAAAACACCACTCAGCATAGAGCTTAACGCAGTTGCCGGCCATAATTATCGCTTTGGTGTTCAGGTTTACGATAAAGACACCACGTCAATATACATTGAAGATATTAACACGGGCGAAGTGGTATCAGGTCATCGGACGGAAGGAGATGTGAACCCATGAAAAAATCATTGACATGCCTCAAACATATTATGGCTATATGTATACTGATGGTATTGGCACTGGTTTGCTTTGCCTGCGCATCAAACCCCATTGTGATGATCTCACTAAACAGCAGTCCCTCAGGAGCAAAAGTAACTGTCAATGATGAGTTTAGGGCATATACTCCTGTCCTCATGTCTTTGCACAAAAAATCAGACTACGAAGTTTTGTTAACGATGAACGGGTATGAAGAGTATGCATTCTCTATCAAACATGGGAAAAACTATTCCGGATGGATTATTAGTAACATACTTGGAGGACTCGTTGGCATGACGATTGCGGGGGGCTTCTATGATCTGTCCACTAACGTCGTGCTTCAGGGTGGCATTTCATCTGGGCTCTATGGTATGACAATTGACGCCGCTACAGGAAAATACAACGGTCTATATACAACAGATGAGACATCCCAT
>JBFYXR010000321.1:0-2949 GCA_041310455.1 Desulfobacteraceae bacterium
TTGGGAGGGGTTATGAGTGGTAGCGGCTGATTTTTGCCATAACTCCCCCTCACCCCCTCTTACCTTAAGAGGGGGAATAATCTGATGGTCACTGCTATACTTGCTTAGGCTGTAGCTATTAACTATGCAACCAGACACTTTATTTCCTTTAATTGCGTTCCCAGCCACTTTATCCAGTCAGCCACCCCCTCCCCGGTCCTGACCGAGACACGAAATACCTGCGCCCCGGGATTCATGCCTTTTACGGTCTTTTCGAACTGATCGAGGTTGAAATCGGAAAGCGGGAGGTAGTCCATCTTGCTTATGACCACGGCATCCACGGTGCTGAACATAAGGGGATACTTATAGGGTTTGTCATCACCTTCCGGAACGCTCAGCAGCATGATACTCTTTTGTGTGCCGATTCGGAACTCCGCGGGACAGACAAGATTCCCGACATTTTCAAGGAACAGAAGGTCTAAATCCTTGAGGGGCATGGTCTCAAGGGCAGCACCCAGCATGTTGGCATCCGTATGGCATGCCCCTCCTGTATTGATCTGTATGGCAGGCACGCCTTCCTTGATAATCCTGTCGGCATCCATTGTCGAAGCTATATCGGCTTCTATCACGACCATCTTGACCTTGTCACGCAGCTGCTTTATTGTTTCAAGTATGAGAGAGGTCTTCCCTGCACCCGGAGAAGACATCACATTGATAGCCATAATTTTGTTCCTGTTGAAGATCTCCTCGTTTTTTGCGGCTATCTTGTCATTGGCGCTCATTATGTCCTGTAGAACCGTTACTTGCATCAATCCACCTCTATGCTTTCCATATAAAATTCCGTTCCTCCGACTATCTCGGCATCCCACTCCCTGCATTGCGGGCATACCCAGGGTTCCTTTTCAGGATTAAACATGCTGCTGCATTTCCGGCATTTCATCTGCAACGGCACCCTGTGAAAATTCAGTTTTGCTCCCTCTGCAATGGTTTCTTTGCTTACAAAGTCAAAGCAGAATTGTACGCAGTCATCAACAATACTGGATGCGTCACCGATAACCAGGTTTATTTCGAGGACCTTTTTTGAGTCCGCATCTTTTGCCTTTGCGATAGCGATGTTTAGAATCTCATGTGTGACGCCGAATTCATGCATATCGTGTTATTGGCTCCTATTTACCCTGCACCTTTCCCTTAAGTGCCGCAACAATATTCAAAAGATCAGCTACCGCGCCGTATTGCGCCACCCTGAAGATGGGCGCCTTTTTATCCTTGTTTACTGCTATCACTGTGCCTGCGCCGCTGATGCCCGCCACATGCTGAAAGGCACCGCTGATGCCCAGGGCCAGATAAACCTTCGGCTTGACGGACTTGCCGGATGTCCCGACCTGGTGATATTTGGGCAGCCATTTCTTGTCCACAATAGGCCTTGAGCAGGAGAGCGTCCCGCCCATTATGCCTGCCAGTTCCTTAACATATTCAATATTATCCTCCTCTCCTATCCCTCTACCGACAGAGACAAGGAGCTCGGCCTGGGTAATGTCCACCTCGCCTTTGCAGGTATCCTGATATCCTATGAATTCCCTCCTGCTTGTCGCTGCCATTGTCGGCATCGCGACCTGGATAATTTCTGTCTGATAATCGAAGGACTTTGAAGACGGGAAAGCCCCGCCGCGCACAGTGATCAGATAACCCGAAGCCTCCCTGAAGGCCATTCGGCTGAATATCTTCCCGCTGTAAACCTGCCTGACCACTTTGGGCTTGCCGGAATCAAGCAGTATGTCCACACAATCGGTTGCAAGGGGATAGCCGGTCCTGAAAGCCAGGGCCGGGGCAAGGTCCAGAGACCATGGCGTGTGACCCATTAATGTAATCAGGGGTTTACGTTCATTGATCAGGGTCGCCAGTATCTCTTTATAATCATCAGGATTGAAATTCTGAAGCCTCTGGTCATTATAAACAATGACCCTGTCTGCCCTGTCCTTTAAGTCATTAATGAGCTTATCCGTATTGTTTCCAAGAAGGGCCACGGACACTTCACAGTTGTTTTTTCTACCCAGGTCCGATGCCTTGTTCAGCATCTGCAGGGTGATCTCCCTCAATTCATTATTACGGTGTTCTGCAACAACAAGTATCTCAGCCATTATAGACTCACCCCCTTTTCCCGGATTATGCGGACAATCTGGTCTGCTAAAGATCCCGCATCGCCCTGCAGCATCTCCGCGCCTTCTGTTTCAGGAGGCATAAAGATCTCCTCCATGATGAGGTCCGGCTGAAGGTCGGCAGCCGGCAATCCCAGGGCCTCTGCCTGTATTACCTTGATCTCCTTTTTGGCCGCCTTGCGAATCCCCATGATCGATACATAACGGGGCTCATTTATCCCCGTCTGTATGGCAAACAGGGCAGGAAGATCAATCCGGGACATCTCGTCCTGCCCTCCTTCCAATTCAATAGTGATCTGCGCCTTGCCGTCCGAAGGTTTAATGCTGTTGACCACCGCGGCATGGGCCAGGCCCAGGCGCTCGGCCATCAGGCCGCCTGTTATGCCGTTATTAAAATCATCCGACTGGACCCCCGTCAGGACCAGGTCATGGGGCAGCGTCTTTACAACCTCCGCCAGCATGGCTGCTGTCATGGATGCATCAGGCTTAAGGTTGCCCGGTTCAATGCGTATTGCCTCATCCGCCCCCATGGCCAGGCAGCGGCGCAGGACCTCCTCATCCGCCTCTTTCCCCAATGTAACCGCCGTCACATGGCCGCCGGACTGTTCTTTAATCCTGATGGCCTCTTCTATGGCGTAGTTGTCCCATTCATTTATTACATATACCAGGTTATCCTTGCGGATATCCTGCCTTGACGCATCCAGCGCCAGGTCCACTTCCTGCGTGAAGGGCACATTCTTAACGCAGACTATTATATTCATTTTTTTACCTCCAAAAACAGGTATTAGACCATATTTTTTATTGATTCTTAACA
>JBFYXR010000322.1:0-12976 GCA_041310455.1 Desulfobacteraceae bacterium
ATCTTTAAAACAAAGGTGCTGCTTGATCTCTTAAAAAGAGATGACAGGGCGGATTTCGGCAGGCACATACTGCCCGATATGCTTGATAAATACAGGGTCATGGCCTATCCTTTCCGGAAAATGAACAGAATCAGGGATTTGATTGCAAGAACAGGTGAAGATGGCCTGCGCACAGAAAGTATAGTTGAAAATTCAAGGGACTCCGGGTACTGGAGAGATGTCGGGACACTGGATACATACTGGAACGCGAATATGGATCTGACAGGGGTGGACCCGTACTTTAACATGTACGGCAAGCTGTGGCCCATAAGGACCTATCAGCGCCAGTATCCCCCGGTGAAAACAGTGTTTGCGCAGACAACCGGAGCAAATCCAAGGGCAGGCCTGGCCATTGATTCGCTCGTTGCCCACGGTTCAATAGTGAGCGGCGGGATGGTTGTAAACAGCGTGCTTTCCTATAATGTGTTCATACACAGCTGGTCCTCTGTTGAAGAATCCGTTTTAATGGAGAATGTCTCCATTGGGCGTCATGCCAGGATCAAAAAAACCATCATCAGCGAAGGTGTGCACATCCCTCCCGGTGCGGAGATAGGGTTTGACCCCAAAAAGGACAAAGAGCGCTTTACGGTTACCCCGAGGGGGATCACCGTGGTTACAAAGGAGGATTTTCCTGACTGATCTTTCAGAGCAGGGGTCGGTCACATTTACAAGAATGAAAGTCGATTAAAATTTAAGAGGGCACAATTATGAGACCAAAGATCAAGTATAATGTCATACCGAAACTACCCCCTAAACTGGAAAAACTCAGGAACCTGGCTTACAACCTTTGCTACAGCTGGCGAGGTGAGATACGCGAGCTTTTTCAACGCATGGACCCGAGGCTTTGGACAGACTGCGGACACAATCCTGTAATAATGCTGGGGGAGGTAAGCCAGGACAGGCTGGACGCCCTCTCACGGGACCAGGGTTTTCTTGCCCAGCTGGAGCGGGTGTCCCAGGATTTTAACCGTTATCTGTCTCAGCCGCGCATACAGTCCGTTGATTATTCGCCTGACCTTACTTTTCAGGTGGCATATTTCTCCGCCGAATTTGGTCTTGCCGGCTCACTCCCGATATATTCAGGCGGACTGGGGATTCTTGCCGGTGATCATATCAAATCGGCCAGCGACCTTAATGTGCCCCTTGTCGGTGTAGGGCTTCTTTATCAGGAAGGATATTTCAGCCAGTATTTAAGCTCGGACGGCTGGCAGATGGAGACCTACCCGGTTAATGACTTTTCAAATCTTCCTATCAAATTAATGCGTGATGATGACGGAAAACCTCTCCAGACATCTGTGGTATTTAAGGGTGAAACGGTCAATATACTGATATGGCGTATAGACGTGGGCAGGGTTCCGATGTACATGCTTGACACGAATCTCCCCACCAATGCCCCTGAATTCCGCAGGACAACTGCCCAGCTTTACGGCGGAGACAGGGAGATGCGACTCAGACAGGAGATCATCCTTGGGATCGGCGGCATAAGGGCGCTTAAAGTCTTGGGGATCGAACCTACCGTGATTCACATGAATGAAGGTCATTCCGCATTCACGGCCCTGGAGAGGATTAATATCCTGCGCAAGGAGAAGGGGTTGTCCTTTGACGCGGCACGTGAATTCGTGATTGCGACAACCGTCTTTACAACCCATACACCGGTGCCGGCAGGAAATGACGTCTTTGATTCGGAACTGGTCAGGGCATATTTTGATGATTATGCCAAGGAGCTCGGTATTAACTTCAGGGTTCTGCTCGGATACGGGAGGCTTGATCCCCGTGATGAAGGCGAAAAATTCGGCATGAGCACCCTTGCCCTGAGGCTTTCATCCCATGCCAATGGCGTCAGCCGCCTGCATGGCAAGGTATCCCGCGCAATGTGGCAGAAGATCTGGCACCACAATCCTGTTGAAGACGTGCCCATTGATCATATCACAAACGGCATCCATGTCCCCACATGGATTTCCAGGGATGTTGCCGCGCTTTTTGACAGGTACCTCGGCCCTGACTGGACGGAAGATCCTGACAATGAAAAATTGTGGGACCAGGTAGAACGCATCCCCAGCACTGAACTCTGGCGCTCTCATGAACGCTGCAGGGAACATCTCGTGGCATTTGTCCGTGATCATCTTGTGGATCAGCTGAACAAGAGAGGCGCCTCCCCAAGGGAGGTCCTGGACGCCAGCGAAGTTTTAAATCCTGATATCATGACCATCGGCTTTGCGCGGCGCTTCGCTACCTATAAAAGGGCTACCCTCCTTTTCAGGGATCCTGACAGGCTGGATCGCATAGTCAATAACCCCGAACATCCTGTTCAGATAATAATCGCAGGGAAGGCTCACCCTCAGGATAACGAGGGCAAGGAATTCATAAGAAACATTATTCATATCTCAAGACAGAGCCGCTTCAGAAGGAAGATAGTCTTTATAGAAGACTATAATTTTCATATATCACACGTCCTTGTTTCAGGATGTGATGTCTGGCTGAACACACCCAGGCGCCCGCTGGAGGCCTGCGGGACAAGCGGGATGAAGGCGCTTGCCAACGGTTCCCTTAATCTGAGCATTCTGGACGGATGGTGGGATGAGGGGTATAACAATGCCTTTGGATGGGCTATCGGTCAGGGAGAGGAATATGATGACCATCATGCCCAGGACGATATTGAAAGTATGGAGCTCTATAATATCCTCGAGGAGGATGTAGTGCCCATGTTCTATCGCAGGAGTCATGACAATGTGCCTAGGGACTGGGTCGAGAAGATGCGGTCCGGCTTGAGGTTTCTTGTGCCGGTATTCAATTCTCATCGAATGGTCCAGGAGTACATGGACAGATATTACCTGCCCTGTTCAAAAAGGTATAATTTCCTGAGCAGCAATGATTTTGAGGGCACAAAGGAACTGGCCTCATGGCGGCAGAAACTTATGACCGGATGGAACGATATATCGGTTGTTGAAGCGAGCTCCGAACAATGCAGGGAGCTCCCCGTAGGAGGATTTCTCTCGGTAACCGCAAAAATAAAGATGGGGGCGCTTCAACCGGATGATGTTACAGTTGAGGCATATTACGGACGCCTTGACCATCATGGAGAATTTTCTGCAAGGGACACCGCCACTCTGGACGTCCAGGGCCAGGAGGATGGAAATTATATATTTAAGGGCAACATTCCATGTGTCGGCACAGGACGATTCGGATACACAGTTCGTGTCATGCCCAGCAAAAATAAACTTGAAAATCCTTTCATCATGGGGCTTGTTACCTGGGCATGACAGTATATGCCTTAGCTGATACCGGAGAAGCAAATTTGAAATCATCCTTAAACAACAATCTGAAGAAACTTCTTTTAGGGGAGTTTGCCGATCCTTTTTCACTCCTAGGCGCCCACCCTGTATCCCTTGAAGGTAAAGAAGGCATAGTGGTACGCACATTTGTCCCGGGCGCGAAAAGTGTTTCCATAGAAGATCTTGATCCGGGCAGGGAGGTTGCTGCCTCATGTTTACACAGGAAAGGCCTGTTTGAGGCAATCATAAGAGGTGCAAAGGACATTTTTCCCTATCACCTCAAGGTTGATTTCGGGATTGGAAGGATCACGAGATTTTACGACTGCTATTCATTTCTCCCGGTATTAAGCGACTATGACCTTTACCTGTTCAGCCAGGGAAATAATTTCAAGATATATGAAAAACTTGGCGCTCATATCCTGAAGCATCAGGGTGTTTCGGGAGTTCTATTTGCGGTATGGGCCCCATCCGCTTCAAGGGTTAGCGTTATAGGCGATTTCAATCAATGGGACGGAAGACGGCATCAGATGAGAAACAGGGGGCCTTCAGGGGTATGGGAGCTCTTTGTCCCCCATCTTAAAGAGGACCTTCTATATAAATTTGAGATCCGCACCGGGGATGGAACAATCCTGACCAAATCCGATCCCTTTGCCTTTCGCTTTGAAAAGCGCCCAAAAACCGCTGCTATTGTCCATGATATTGACAGGTATCAATGGGGAGACCAGGGCTGGATGTCCAAAAGGGAGGGGATTGACTACCTGAAACATCCCGTGGCTGTCTACGAGGTGCATCTCGGTTCATGGAAACGCAAATTAGAAGAAGGGAACCGCTGGTTGACCTATAGAGAGGCTGCGGATGAGCTGATAGAATACGTGAAGGATATGGGTTTTAATTTCATTGAGTTCCTTCCTCTGGCGGAACATCCATTTGATGGTTCCTGGGGTTATCAGGTCACAGGATATTATGCCGCCACATCCCGATTCGGGCTGCCCGAAGACCTTATGTACCTGATAGATTGCTGTCATAATGAAGGTATAGGCGTAATCCTGGATCTGGTACCCGCCCACTTTCCAAAGGACGCCTATGCCCTTGAATATTTTGACGGGACCCATCTTTATGAGCATGAAGATCCAAGACAGGGTGAGCAACAGGACTGGAATACCCTGATATTTAATTACGGCAGAAAAGAAGTAAGCAATTTTTTGATAGCCAACGCCCTTTTCTGGCTTGATAAATACCATTTTGACGGGCTCAGGATTGACGCCGTTGCATCCATGCTGTATCTCGATTATTCTCGCAGGGAAAGCGAATGGATACCCAACAAATACGGCGGAAGAGAGAATCTTGAGGCCATAGAGTTTATTAAAAAGATGAACACCAAGGTTTATGAACAGTTTCCTGGCGTAATGACAATAGCGGAAGAATCAACGGCATGGCCCGGGGTGACCCTGCCTGTTCACCTCGGCGGGCTTGGATTTCTGTTCAAATGGAATATGGGGTGGATGCATGACATGCTTACATTCATGTCAAAGGACCCTTTATACCGCCGCTATCATATGGACATGCTTACCTTCGCGCTCCTGTATGCGTTTCATGAAAATTTTATGCTGCCCCTTTCCCATGATGAGGTTGTTCATGGCAAGGCATCGCTCCTTTCAAAAATGCCGGGGGATGACTGGCAAAAATTTGCAAACATGCGCCTGCTGCTGGGGTATATGTATGGCGAGCCCGGCAAAAAGATGCTTTTCATGGGAGATGAGTTCGGTCAGTGGTGGGAATGGGACCATGATCAGGGACTGCAATGGCATCTGCTTCAGCATGAATCTCACCAGGGCCTTAAAAACTATGTTAAGGATCTTAACAGGATCTATCTTTCCGAACCATGCCTCTATGAATCGGATACGGACCACGCCGGCTTTGAATGGATAGATTTTCGCGATGCCGATGCAACCGTTGTGTCTTTTATCAGGAGAGACAGGGCAGGAAAGGTCAACATGATTTTTATCTTCAATTTCACTCCTCAGCCAAGGAATAATTACAGGATAGGCGTCCCCCTTCCCGGATACTATCAGGAGATTATGAATTCGGATGCGGCTTATTTCGGGGGGACGAATATGGGCATGGGTGGAGGGCTCGGATCTGAGGATACACCATGCCATGGAAGGCCTTATTCGCTTAACCTTCAGCTTCCGCCCCTGGCTATGCTGCTGCTGAAGATAACAGTCTAGTATTCTTTTTTTGGAGGTAGGGCAAGCTATGTTTTTTAATGAAAGTCCTTTAAAAGGTTTGACTATTCTTGTGGTTGATGATGAGCCTGATATGCTTGATGCTGTTGAGGACGAACTTGAAATGTGCATTGTGCACAAGGCGCCTGACTATGAAACAGGGCTGCAGTACCTCCTTGGCTATAAATATGATGCAGTCATATTGGATGTCATGGGGGTGAATGGATTTGAACTCCTTAAGGTCTCCGTATCTCAAGGCTTTCCCACCATTATCTTTACAGCGTACGCACTTACAATCGATGCCTTGAAAAAGTCGATCCAGCTGGGTGCTGTGTTCTTCCTTCCGAAAGACAAACTCCCCGAATTGAGGGATTTTCTAGAAAGGCTGGTACGGGACCACTGGAAGTCCAACTGGATGGGCTTTTTTGACAGGCTCGGACTGTATTTTTCCAAACATTTCGGGCCGGACTGGAAGGAGAAAGATAAATTTTTTCAGGAATTTGAAGAAAGTATGATGCAAAAAAAAGAAGATCTGAAAATCATACATCCGTAATAAATTATCCTTTCATTTCATTGTCATAATCCTCCACAAAAGCAAATCCATGACTAATGGGTATGTGCAGTACCTACCGTGACGGTAAGGCCCTGCATTTTCCCCGGGATTGATTTTGGCTGTTAGATCATCCTAATTCGATGATTTTCCTGCATTTTGTTCTTGTAATTTAGAACAATTTAGTTTATTTAATGGGACTAATCGCCACTATCCACAACTTAATAAACCTCAATATCTGAAAACTATGGAGCAGGTATTATTACTAAATATCTCCTATGAGCCTTTAAAGGTAATTAACTGGAAAAGGGCCATAAATATGCTGTGCCTGGGGAAGGTAGAGGTAATAGAGGAATACAGCCAGGAAATACATTCCGTAAGTTTTACCATCAGGATACCTTCCGTTGTAAGGTTGTTGAACATGGTAAAGAGGGAAAAAAGCCCCGTGAAGTTTTCCAGGCAGAATATCTATGCCAGGGACAGATATAAATGCCAGTATTGCGGCACCAGATTTCCCACTGAAGAACTCACCTATGATCATGTCCTTCCAAAGTCCAGAGGCGGCAGGACAGAATGGGAAAACATTGTGACATGCTGCATGGATTGCAACCGGAAAAAAGGCGGGCGAATGCCCCATGAGGCGTCCATGACACTTATCCGCAGGCCTATCCAGCCTGATTGGGTGTCATCCATAAGGATCACGATCGGTTTTAAGGAGGTTCCTCAATCATGGAGGGACTACCTTTACTGGCATATTGAACTTGTGGAATAACAGCTGTCGATGAACCGGCTACTGTGGATATATTTAACTCTAAAGTTTAGATATATTATTAATTAAGTGAAAATGACTTTTTCAACCTTTTTGAGCACTGCTGTATTTCATGAAGGATTCGGACATGAAATTTGACTTCTCAAGAAGGCATTCCAGATCGATTGTCAATAATCTTCTTTCAGACATTACCAGGCGTCCGTTTATAATTGAATGGACCACGTCAGACCCCCTTGCCGAATAAACAAGATGAGAGAACGGATTATAAATGGGTGTAAGATGAGGCTTATTTGTATCAATAACAATAACATCCGCTCTTTTTCCCACCTCGATCGACCCTGTGAGTTTCTCAATGCCAAGCGCCCTTGCCCCCTGGATGGTAGCCATCCTGAGCACCGTCAATGCGTCCATCACGGTGGTGTCCATCTTCCTGATCTTTTGAAGCTTTGCCGCAGTGTCCATTTCGCCGAACAGATCAAGGTCATTATTCGAGGCGCATCCGTCAGTGCCTATCCCGACAGTGATCCCTGCTGTAATCATTTCATGGACAGGGGCGATTCCTGACGCGAGCTTCATATTGCTCTCAGGGTTATGAATAACCTTTACTTTTTTTTCGCATAATATCTCTATGTCCTCTGCATCGAGATGCACACAATGACATGCAATGACATTGGGACCGAGGACCCCCAGTGAATCGAGGTGCTTTACTGGCCTTTTCCCGTAAATTTTTTCCACATGTCTTGTTTCATCCTCTGTTTCCGCCAGGTGAATAATCAGGGGAATCCCTCGCCTTATGGACAACTCATTGGCGGCAGCAAGGAGGTCAGGAGAGCAAGTGAACAGCGAGTGGGGTTCAACGGCTATTGATATAACAGGGTCATTGTGCCATCTTTCAATAAGGGATGCCGTATAGGCAAAACCATTTGCAATGGGGCCGTAATTGGGAGAATCAAAATCATATAAAACCTCGCCCATGAGCGCCCTCATGCCCGCCTCACTGCATGCCCTGGCAGCATCCCCTTCAAAAAGGTACATATCGCAAAAGGTGGTTGTCCCCGACAGTATCATCTCTGCACAGGCAAGCAGCGTCCCTGTATAGACAAAATCAGGATTAATCCTGCTTTCTGCAGGGAAGATATGATTATTAAGCCATTCCATTAAAGGGAGGTCATCTGCGAGCCCCCTGAAAAGGGTCATTGCAGCATGGGTATGGCCGTTTATCAATCCGGGGAGGATCAAACCGTTTCCGGCATCTATAACCTTTTCAGCATCCAGGCACCCATTGTCTATGCCGATAAATGCAATAAGGTCATTATTTATGCCCACGACCCCGTTTTCTATAACACTGTTTGCAGGATCCATTGTCAGAATGGTCCCGTTTTTAATAAGTATATCAAATGACTGCATGTTTTATCCCTTTACTCAGGCAGGCAGCTTATTATATCTTCCCAGAGAATGGAAAGCCCGTGGCTGGCTGAATCCGCTGCCTGGATTATATCCTCGATCGAGGTCTTTTGCATGAAGTCAGGAATATTTACATTTGTTATTGCGACAATGGCAATTATCCTCAGCCCGCAGTGAACAGCCGTAATCACCTCATGGACTGTTGACATCCCTATGGCGTCGGCTCCGATCATCCTGTAAAACCTGGTCTCCGAGGGCGTCTCAAGGCTTGGCCCCGGCACACCTAAATAGACCCCTTTCTGAAGGTATATACCCTTGTCCATCGCCTTTTTTAAGGCTATGCCCATCAAATCCGGATCATATACACTTGACATGTCAGGAAACCTTGGTCCGAAACCTTCCATGTTAGGTCCTGTCAGCGGATTTGCTCCTGTCATATTAATATGGTCCGCTACCAGCATGAGTTCACCGGCCTTGAAATTATGGTTAAGCCCTCCTGCTGCGCTCGATATCAGCAGGTATCTTATGCCGAGTTTAGCCATGACCCTGATCGGAAAGGTTATTTCAACCGGGGTGTACCCCTCATAAAAATGGAAACGGCCTTCCATAGCCATCACAGTCCTGCCGGCGAGTGTTCCTGAGACAAGCGTCCCCCTGTGGCCTTCGGTTGTTGAAACAGGGAAATGGGGGATGTCACCATAGGGTATCCTGATGTCAATCTTCATTTTCCTTGTAAGGTTTCCAAGGCCAGTCCCCATGATCATGCCGATTTCAGGCAGTTTATCCAGCCTTCCGGCTATAAAATCCGTTGCAGCCTTTATTTCGTTCGACATTTATTGTCTCCCGCATCTTGCATTATTTGTTCAGCCGCGCCGAAAATAATCGGGTCGGCCATTTGTAATCCGGGTTTGGTTCATGCTATAATAAAAGAATAAAATTATGTCTCATACTATCCGAAAAAAAAGGTTTTTAACACACATTTTTTCAATGTCATGTCAATAAATCTTTACTTAAGTCAATATTGATAAATTATAAATATAATAAATTAATTTAACTTACAGTCTTGTCTGAGGGTAATTCTTAAGGGTTGACAAATTATTCAATAAATGTGAATTGAATACCCACTTTAGGAGGTTAGAGATGAACAGTGAGTCTATAATGATAAACTACGCAGGCTCTGTGGCCTGTGGTTTTTTTTCTATAATAATGATCTTTTTCTTTTTAGGTTTGCCCGCCATGGATCCGCCCAGGCAAACCGCTACTGTAATGAAGGGACCCAGGCCATACAAGATGGAGGTTGCCGAAAGGGACCCCATAAAACCCTACATAAACTACCAGATCAGAAGGAGGGAGTCTCAGTTTTCACCGATCATAGTCGAGGCAGCTGACAGGCACGATATTGACCCGGCCCTGATAAAGGCGATTATTATGGCAGAGTCGGGCTATGACCCCATGGCTACTTCAAAAAGAGGGGCTGTCGGACTTATGCAGCTTATGCCTAATACATCTGCGGCGCTCGAATTCGGTGAGGATCTGTATAACCCCGTGCATAATATAAACGCAGGAGTTGAATACCTGAAGGGGCTTTTAAATCAATTCGGGGGAGACCTTGAGCTGACTCTTGCGGCATACAATGCCGGCAGCAGCAAGGTGCTTAAATATCAGGGCGTGCCCCCCTATAAGGCAACCAGGCATTATGTCAAAAAGGTATTTGAGTATTACAGGTATTACCAGGGCGCATAATCAGGACATCTTTTAAATGTGATTGGAAATAAGTTCGAGTTGCACTTTATGAGTGTTGACCTCCATATTCATTCGAATTGTTCTGACGGGAAGATGACTGTTGAGGAGATTTTTCGGGAAGCCATTCGAAGGGGCATAAGCGTTTTTTCCATAACGGATCATGACTCAATAGATTGTCAGGAACATGCAAAGCTTTTAGCTGACAGGTATCGGGTTAAATATATCTATGGTCTGGAACTGAATGTATCCTTTGCCCATCCGGGGTATAATGATTCAAAGCCCGTGTCGCTTGATTTTCTTGCATATCAATATGATATCAATTATAAGCCATTGATTGAAAAGCTGAAAAGCCTTCGAGAATTCAGGAAAAAAAGGGCGGAGATAATACTGGAAAAAATCAATGCTGAATTCAGGGCTGAAAAAATGCCCGAGTTCACCTTCAATGACATGAAGGAGATTGAAGAATCAGTTGACGGCGCCTTCGGCCGTCCCCATATTGCCGATTACATGGTAAAAAAGGGGATAGTCTCCAGCAGGCAGAGGGCGTTTGACAAATACCTGATAAAATGCAATGTGCCCAAGATGCCTCTCTCACTTAATGAGGCGTCTGAGCTTGTCAGGGGGGCAGGAGGAAAATTAATCCTGGCGCATCCCAATAATCCAAGGGGCACCTCCCTTGTCGGATTTACCAGCGATATCAATCAACAAAAGAACATTATTAAAGAATCTATGTCAAAATTAATAGACGGTATTGAATGCTGGCATTCTTCTCATGATAGAAAAACGACCGATTCCTACATTGCCTTTGCAATGGATAATAATATGCTTATGACAGGGGGATCCGACTGTCACCAGCAGCCGACAATTATGGGAAACATAAATGTGCCGTATTATGTAGTTGAACAATTCGGAATAGATCTGAATGACATATGAATTATCCGGTCGCTGAGCGTATCTCCAAGTTTTTTCTTCTAACATATACTTCCATGCGGTATGTTGAGATATGACCTTTATCAATGATCTAATGAATCCTGAGGCGCTTCCTGATCCCACTGAAAAAACATCTCTTGTCCAGACGCATATATCTTTTGTTATCATCGCTGACAGTTTTGTCTATAAGATAAAAAAGGCAGTGAATTTCGGATTTCTGGATTTTTCCACACTGGAAAAGCGCAGATATTACTGTCAGAGGGAGATCGATCTGAACAGAAGGCTTTCGGATGACCTCTACATTGATGTCCTGCCGGTCTGTTTTGACGGGACCCGTCATCGGATAGGGGAGGGGTGGGGAAAACCTGTCGATTACGCGGTCAAAATGAAAAGGATCCCTGAGAATCTGCTCATGAGGAGTGTTTTCGAAAACGGGCTCCTGACAAATGAACATCTAAAAAGGATCTCAAGGAAGCTGGCGCATTTTCACCTGAATGCAGCGCACTCTGATGAAATAGATAAATTCGGGCTTCCTGAATCATTCAAGATAAATACAGATGAGAATTTTCAACAGACGGAAAAATATCAGGGCATTACTATCGGCGAAAAGGATTTCAGGGATATAAAACAATGGACGGATGACTTTTACAGGTCAAAAGAGCAGATTTTTCATGAACGGATCAAAGGAAAAATGATAAGGGACTGCCATGGGGATCTGCACATGGAGCATATCTGCCTGACAGACTCGGTGCCTATCTTTGATTGTATTGAATTCAACGAGCGATTTCGCTATACTGACACGCTTGCCGATATTGCCTTCCTGTTGATGGACCTTGAATACCGGGGGGGCATGGAATTTGCCTCGGTACTCTGGAGGAATTATAAGGATATCTCAGGAGGAGGAGATAATACAGATGCACTTTTGAATTTTTATAAGGTTTACAGGGCCTATGTAAGGGGCAAGGTAATCAGTTTTCAGCTGGATGATCAAAATATAGATCAGGGGAAGAAAGAGGAGGCTATTTCTGCGGCAGAAAGGTATTTCCGGCTGGCCCGGGAATATATTGCATGATGGCCCTTCTTTAACATGATGCGGAAAGGAATGCTGATAATGAGGGAACCGTTCTCACAGTTTATGGATCTTGAACTTGAGACAGGGACAGTGCTGATAGCATGCGGACTCCCTGCCTCCTATAAAACAGAGACAACAGAGGTGATAGCAAGGCTGAAGGGATATTATGTCCTTCGAACCGACATGATCAGGCTGGAGGTTTTAAAGGACGAGGACATATTTGATGAAAAGGTCGCATCAAATATGAATAAGAGAAACGCGGTCTATGATGAGATGTTCAGGATGGCCGACGAGCTTGCCGGTAAAGGCAAGGGAATAATACTTGACGCGACCTTCATAACTCAGAAACCCAGAAAACGCGCGGCCGAGATCGCCTTTAAGCATAATAAAACCTTTGTAATACAGCAGACAGTGTGCCCCCAGGAGATCTCCATAGGTCGGATACTGAAAAGGACCAGGGAGAATTACGAGTCCAATGCCCTTACCGAACAGGCCTATCTGAACAACAAGCAAAAATTTGAAGATGTGGACATTCATGATTTATTGAAATCATGTCCCGGACTCAAGGCAGTCCATCTTGTGGTGGATACGACATCGGACCTTGAAAATGAATGGGTTGTTACGGATAAAACACGCGTGTAGTTCCCGCATAACAGCAGAGGCTTTTTATGTCGCAAACTTCAATAGGAATAGTATATAAGCACAGGCATGAGCCTGCCAGGATAGAAGCTGAAAAGCTTCAGGTATGGCTGGAAAGCAGGGGTGTGAAGGTGTATTCCGAGGAAATGGGCCCCAAGGGGAGGATGAATGAGCTCTCTGAAGATTTCACCATAAACCATGACCTCCTTAAATGCCTTATCGTTTTAGGCGGTGACGGAACCATGCTCGGGGCTGCCCGAAAAGTCGGGAGGCACGGGGTTCCCATCCTCGGGGTCAACCTCGGCGGTCTTGGTTTTTTAACAAGCATCCCGC
>JBFYXR010000323.1:0-2503 GCA_041310455.1 Desulfobacteraceae bacterium
GAAAAAACGGGCAGCAATAAAATTGCTGCTGCTATAATACATAATGCAATTAGAGCTCTTTTCATTTTCATCCCTCTGTTTTTTGGATCTTATGCCATTATTATAAAAATTTATCAATCTCTTCCTTGGTAGTTGCGTTCGATCCATTTCCTGTACTCGCCGCTTCTGACGGAATTAACCCACTCCATATGCTCCAGATACCAGTCCACGGTCGATACTATTGCATCCTCAAAGGTATGCCGGGCCTTCCATTCAAGCCGGTCATGGATCTTGGAGGCATCAATGGCATAGCGCCGGTCATGTCCGGGCCTGTCAGCCACAAAACGTATAAGGGAACGGCTTGACTTGCCGCCCCTGCGGCTGAGCCTCTCATCAAGGATATCGCACAGGAGATGAACGATCCCGATATTTTCTCTCTCCGCCCCGCCGCCGATATTGTATGTCTCGCCGGGCGCACCCTTCTCAAGCACCCTTATGATGGCCTCGCAGTGATCTATGACGTAGAGCCAGTCCCTGACGTTCCTGCCGTCGCCATAGACAGGGAGGGGCTTCTCTTCAATGATATTCAGGATCATCAATGGAATCAGTTTTTCCGGGAACTGAAAGGGGCCGTAATTATTTGAGCAGTTCGTAATAAGCGTCGGGAGACCGTAGGTCCGATAATATGCCTTTACAAAATGGTCTGAAGACGCCTTCGATGCGGAGTAGGGGCTTGAAGGGTCATAGGCGGTATCCTCGGTAAAATAGCCCTCAGGTCCAAGGCTGCCGTAGACCTCATCCGTGGAGACGTGCAGGAAACGAAAGCCTTCGGGTCTGCCTGACCTTTCCCAGTATTTTTTGCCTGTCTCAAGGAGGCGGAAGGTCCCGACCACGTTTGTCTCTACAAAGGCCTCGGGCCCCAGTATGGACCGGTCCACGTGGGATTCGGCCGCAAAATGGACGACAGCGTCAATCTCTTCTCCATTGAACAGCCTCTCCATAAAGGCGAAGTCCCCTATGTCACCCTGAATAAATCTGTATCTCTCATCGAGTCCGGATGGCAGGTCCCTGAAATTTTCCGGAT
Organism: Desulfobacteraceae bacterium; assembly: GCA_041310455.1. Classification (GTDB taxonomy): domain Bacteria; phylum Desulfobacterota; class DSM-4660; order Desulfatiglandales; family HGW-15; genus JAFGIC01. The sequence goes on from JBFYXR010000323.1 coordinate 1,064, forward strand.
TTCCTGCATAGGTCAGGGCGTCAAAATTCAGGATTTCCCAGTCCTGCCTTATTGAAAGCGCGTGGCGGATAAAATTGGTCCCTATAAAGCCCGCGCCGCCTGTTACAAGTATTTTCATGGCTGATCTCTTTGTGTGTTTGGTTAATCAGGAATACAGGCCCGCCAGCATTGTCGCGAGGCTGTCCTCCCATATGGGCTGGGAGATGTTGAAGTTGCACGCCAGCATTGAACAGTCCATAACTGAATTAGGAGGACGTGTAGCTGCTGTTGGATACTCGGCTGTACTTATCGGGATTACCTTTTTTACCCTGAGCTGTTCAAACCCTTTTGCAATCTCGAATATCTTCGAGGCAAAAGCAAACCATGTTGTTCTGCCTCCCCCGCAATAGTGATAGGTCCCCCAGGAATCCCTTTGCCCATTGCATATCTTCAGGGAGATGTCCAGGATAGCCCCTGCCAGGTCGGCAGCGAAGGTCGGACAGCCGGACTGGTCAGCTACAACCCTGATCTCATCCCTTTCCCTCCCGAGATTGAGCATGGTTTTGACAAAGTTGTTTCCGTGCACGCCGCAGAGCCAGGATGTCCTTATGATAATGTGCTCTTTAAGTGTCTGCCTTACCTTCTCCTCGCCATCGGCCTTGCTTCTGCCGTAGACGCCTACGGGAGACACCCTGTCCGTTTCAACATACGCGCCGGCCTTGCAGCCGTCAAAGACATAATCTGTTGATATATGAATGAGCGGGATGCCTCTTTCAGAGGAGGCTGCCGCAAGATAAAAAGGCCCATCGCTGTTGACGGCAAATGCTGATTTCTGATCAGACTCCGCCCTGTCAACCGCGGTATAGGCGGCGCAATTGACGACTAAATCGGCTTCAGAGCCTGAAACAGCCCTCCCAACTGCGGCCCGGTCCGTAATATCGAATTCCGGAATATCCAGAGGCATGATGGAGATCCCCCTCTCTTTCCCTTGCCTGCAGATCTCCCAGCCCAGCTGGCCGTTGCTTCCGGTTACTAGGATCTTCATTTTTTGTCCGTTAAATGTTCAACAGCTAAAAAGTTTTTGATTGTGAAAAATGATGAATCAGATGATTGCTCTTATGAAACTTCAACCAAATATTACGCATGAAATCTCCTCTCCCTTTTAGGGGGGGGCCGGGCCTGCCGCGCCGTAGCTTTAGCGAAGGCTGGAGGGGGTCTATTAATCTGAGAGACCCCACCTTAATCCTCCCCTAAAAGGAGAGGAAAAACTCTTGCATCAGTCTTCTGAAAATTTTCATGTTCGATTAAAATGGAAGCGACAGCGGCAAGCGGTTTGGCTGATCGCTGACTGCTAGAAGCTTGAATAAACCGGAAGCCGTTCCCGCGGAATGTCCTTCAGGCGGAGACACCTGCTGTCTTTTTCCGAAACAAGAGGGGTTTTGACAGGCCAGTCGATCCCGA
>JBFYXR010000326.1:0-4611 GCA_041310455.1 Desulfobacteraceae bacterium
ATTGATACCAGCGCCGTCATGGGACTCGGGCATGTTACCGTCGAGCCCAGGGGATATAATGAAACCCCGTCCCTCGACAAGCGATTGTCTGATGCAGTCGGGATGAGAGAGGCCATCCTCAAGATGGAGGACGTAAATGACGCACTTATAAGGATCATGGGCCAGGCCATGATTGCGAGCGCCAACAAAAGCATTGGCGGGGCATTCATGGCAATCGACCCTGACAGGGAAACAGGGGACCTCAACCTCTTTATACGCTCTATTGTTGAAGGAGAGCTCTTTTCAGGGACAGCCGGCCAGGGCGTGGTAATTGGCTCAAGGGTGGCAAAAAAGCTAAACCTCAGCATCGGCAAAAAGCTTGTCTATACCACAACCGATGTAAAAGGAGAGATAGTAAGCGAGATTGCAAGGGTGACAGGGGTTTTCGAGACCGGAGTGAGCGAAGTGGACGGCTCCATGATTCTGCTGCCTATTGACAGGGTCCGGGCAGTCCTCAGTTATAAACCGGAAGAGGCCTCGCTTATCTCTGTTGTTATAAAGGACCAGCGCCGCTCAGGCAGAATGCGCGAAAAAATCCGTTCTCGAATTGATAATCCGGACATTGAGGTCTTAAGCTGGAGAGAGACGCAGGCTGATCTCGCCTCGATAATAACCCTCGACAAGGCAGGCAACCGCGTTATCCTGATCCTTATAGGGCTTCTTATTGCGGCCGGGATTCTGAACACGCTGCTCATGAGCGTAATGGAAAGGACAAGGGAATTCGGGATCATGATGGCACTGGGCATGTCTCCTTCGACCCTTTTCATGCTGGTGATCATGGAATCTATCTGGTTTGCCGTCCTTGGTTTAGTCCTTGGCACAATAATCACAGTCCCATGGTATGCCTTCATGTATCATCATGGCATTGATTTTACGGGTATGATAGGCAGCGATTACAGCGCGAGCGGAGTCATTATCGACCCGGTGATGAAAATCAGGCTTTTCAGGGAAAGCGCCCTGTGGATACTGACCGGGCTGTTCACATTAACTGTTTTGTCCGGGATATACCCGGCATGGCGCGCCGGCCGCGTGCCCCCGGTGGAGTCCCTGAAGGAAATATAGGGAAAGGAGTCCTATGACGAATCAGGCAATTGTCAGGCTTGAAGATGCCTCAAAATATTACCGGCAGGGCAAGATGGATATCCGTGCGGTGGACGGGCTTTCCCTTGAGATCCACAAGGGTGATTTTACCGCACTATGCGGCCCTTCAGGGTCAGGAAAGACTACGGTCCTTAACCTTATAGGCGGGCTGGATTTCCCGACCGGAGGCAGGGTTTATCTGGAAGGGCAGGATATCGGGCTGCTGTCACGTTCCAGGATATCAGCCATTCGAAGGGACAGGATAGGATTCGTATTTCAGGCCTATAACCTTATACCGGTCATGACGGCCTATGAAAACGCGGCATTTGTGCTTTCTTTGCAGGGGGTATCCGATCGTGAATGCAGGGACAGGGTGATGGCTATATTGACGGAAGTAGGTCTTGAAGGCCTTGAACACAGGCGGCCTGATGAGATGTCAGGCGGCCAGCAGCAGAGGGTTGCCATAGCAAGGGCTATTGTCACACAACCGGCAATAGTGCTGGCAGACGAGCCGACCGCCAATGTCGATTCCGCCAATGCCGATTCCCTGCTCAGGCTTATGGAAAGGCTTAATAATGAATCAGGCATTACCTTCCTTTTTTCCACCCACGACCAGAGGGTAATGGACCGCGCCCATCGCATTATTAAACTCCACGACGGAAAGATGGAAAGCGATGAGGTCTTCAGTTGACAGGGTCATTCTCCCATAGGGCCTTTGCCCGGTTTTTTGCTTTAACCATTATCATTGCTCTTCTGCCGCTGCCGGCGGAGGCCTTCTATGAATACGAGGGAGAGAAATCCGGCATTGATGCAAGGGGGATTATCCAGGCCTACGGCATAGCATACAAAAAACCGGGAAATACTTTTTTATACAGGGACAATGACAGGTCGGGAATTGCCGGTATCGGAAGGATCATGATCAAGGCACAGAGCGGTGAATCCCTGAGTCTTGAGGCAAATGCGTACCAGACATATATCCCCATGGACCTCGCCGACCAGTCAGCCGGAGGCATTGCAATACCCGATGTGGAGAGAAGTTCGGCCGTTGAGTGGAGTCTCAGCAAAGACAGTTATATCCACACAGCCATAGACAGGCTTAATGTCCGATGGTCAAGAGACCGGCTTGACCTGATACTGGGCAGGCAGCCCGTAAACCTGGCAACTACCTTTTACTTTACCCCGAATGACTTCTTTGCCCCCTTTGCGGCACAGACCTTTTACAGGGTCTATAAGCCAGGCGTGGATGCCGCAAGGGCAGAGGTGAGGCTGGGGAATTTCTCCCAGCTGTCGCTTATAGGCGTTCTGGGTTACAGCCCTGATTAGAAAAGCGACACGGGCTGGAGCAGGAGCCCTGAATGGGGTCGGACATCATATCTGCTGCGCGTATCAAGGAACATCGGCGATTTCGAATTGGCCTTTATTGCAGGCGCCCTTGCCGATGCGGATGTCATAGGAGGATCATTGCAGGGGGAGTTCTTCAAATGGCTGGGCGTAAGGGCTGAGGGGCATGCGGCCAGGCCTGAATCCCGGGGACAGTACACCCGTGTTGAGCTGGCCGCGGGCATTGAACACCACTGCGAAAACAGCCTGGACCTCAGGCTTGAGTATTTTTATCATGGCGGCGGTTCAAATTCGGCAGCCGGTTATATGTCCCTGCTGGCCGGCAGCAGGGATTATGGTTTATATCTTGGCCGCAATTATTCCGCCCTGGGCATCGGCTATGAATTTACGCCCCTGCTGACCGGCCAGATGGCATTGATAGGCAGCCTGACGGACAGTTCACTCCTCGCATCTTTCAACGCCGTATACTCTCTCTCCAACGAATCCGAGCTCTCCTTCGGCCTTGCCGCGCCATCCGGCAGAGAACCGGAAGGCCTTAACATAAGAAGCGAGTTCGGTGCCTATCCCTATACATTTAATATAGAGTGGAGATGGTACTTTTAATAAGCTGTAAGCCATCAGCCGTCAGCTTTCGGATAACTGATATTTAAATGTGTTTTTAAAAACATAGAGTTAATGCATTAATTAAAAAATGTTTTCGAGTTGATTTTCATTATTACTTGTTATACTAAGCTGATAACTGACAGCCGATAAGGTAGGGGTGGCCTTTTCAAAAGGTCTGAGATCATACCCTTTGAACCTGAACTGGACAATTCCAGCGTAGGAAACCGTGATAAAATCATAGGATTTATTTAAGCCGTTTTCCGTACTGGAAAACGGCTTTTTGTTTTATATGCCTGAAAGCCTATAGGATAGGGCGGGTTAAGGATATTCAAGTAAAATGCCTTTATCAACCTTTTGTGGGAACCGCCGAACGGGCCGTAAAATTTTTATGCCTTTTCCATGTGCCCTGTGCCTTGTGCCCTGGGCCTGTATATATTTTGAAGGGTCCGATCATCGGGTCAGATAGCAGGGTAACGATATTTAACATTTTTAAGGGAGATTTTTACATGCTTGATGAGGTAAAGATTACAAAGGCAATTATCGACCGGTATTTCACGAAGCTCAACGACTGTCTGGAGACGGATGTGGCCATTGTGGGCGGAGGGCCTTCAGGCCTGATCGCCGGATACTTCCTGGCCAAGGCAGGGAAGAAGATCGTGTTGTTTGAACGGAAACTGAGCATTGGCGGAGGCATGTGGGGAGGAGGCATGATGTTCAATGAGATAGTCGTGCAGAAAGAGGCCCTTCACATACTGGATGAGGTCGGGGTGAGATATGAGAGATATGAGGAAGACTATTACACCTCGGATGCCATAGAGACTGTCTCATGTTTGACGGCAAGGGCCGTCCATGCAGGTTTGAAGATCCTTAACTGCATGAGCATAGAGGATGTAATCATGCGCGAGGACAGGATCATCGGCCTTGTGTTGAACTGGTCTCCGGTTGAGATGGCAGGCCTTCATGTTGACCCCCTGTCTGTAAGGACGAGATTTGTGATCGATGCGACAGGCCATGCCACGGAGGTAGTCAAGGTGGTTCAGAGAAAGGTGCCGGGCAACCTGAATACACCAACCGGAAAGATAGAGGGCGAGAAATCCATGTGGGCCGATAAGGCCGAGACCCTTACCCTTGAAAACACCTGCGAGGTCTTCCCCGGTCTTTATATAGCGGGCATGGCCGCTAACGCCACATTCGGCGCCCCGCGCATGGGGCCCATATTCGGCGGCATGCTCCTTTCCGGTGAAAAGGTGGCAAGGGAATTGATTGCCCGGTTATCATAATAAGGTTTCTTTATTTTTACTTCGTCCTGTATCATAATCCCATGCGGGCCTTATGTGGGCATAATGGGCATTATTTCCCTTTTTATCAATAATCGCCTCGACCGGCATAACCTTAAAGAATCCTTGAAAACTCAAACTTTGAGTTTGAGTTTTCAAGGATTTTATGGAAGAGGCTTTATTACGTGAAAGGAGACGTTCGTGCAAAAATTGCCGAGAGAGCATCGCCAGTCAACATAGTCAACAACGTCCCCTTGCTTTTACTTGTCAC
>JBFYXR010000331.1:0-3000 GCA_041310455.1 Desulfobacteraceae bacterium
GCGGCTCTACGTGGCGTACTTTTCCCTGTGTGTTGCTGTAAACGCCGTAGTGGAAGTGCTCCGCCGGGCGGGCAAACGTGCTACACGTACTACCAGTCTTTGAGCCACTGATAATTCGCGGGAAGATTGGCCCACATTTTCTCCGAGGCGCGGTCCAATTCGGCTTTTTCCTCAAGATCAAGTTCACGTCTTTCCTTAACGGCCTGTGCCATGTTATCAACCTGATGCGTGCTGATCAGGCCGGGTATCGGCGCGGTAATCGCGGGATTACACAGGATGTATCTGATCGCCAGCCGGGCACGGCGGTCATCTTCCTCGGCGTGGGGATTGCCGGGTGAGCTGTCACCCTCAAACAGAGAATTGCTGGCGAATGGTTTGATGCCAAAAACACCCATATCGCAACTTTTAATCGCATCGAAGATACTTTCCTTTGGCGCGACCTTGCTCATGGAGGTATAAGGAAACAAAATAACTTCCAACTGTGGGAACTGTTCGATCATCATTTTGTGCCACCTTCGGTCATGGGACGAAATACCGATGTGCCTGGCCTTGCCCTGCTTTTTGGCTTTTTCCAGGGCCTCGACCAGTTCGCAGGATGTGTCGAAGGTGTGCCTGCCGCCCGGCTCAAAACAAGTGATGCGCCACAGGTCGGTGTATTCCTGTTCGGATTCCTTGAGCAGCGAGTCAAAACTTTCCATGAGTTTTTTTGCGGTGCGATACTCGGGATTGCGCGTCTCGTGGCTGCAATGCGACAGGGCCATGTACATCTTGTCACGCCGTCCCTTGAGGGCCTTGCTGTAGGCGACCACTTCCGGTTGGCTGCAGGCATCGATATAGTTGATTCCGACTTCCATGCAGCGATCCACGATTTCTCTGCGGTTGCGGTCTAAATCCTGATTCATCACATCGACGCGCTTCCAGTGGCCGCCCAGGCACACAGCCGAGATCATCAGGTTGGTCTTGCCCAAACGGCGGTACTCCATCTGCGGATTGTAGCAAAGTATCCTGGAGCCATCCTGTTGTTTATCGGCTGATTGGGAGGCCATGGCGTCTGAGATGGCACATGAGATGGCGCCCGCCGCCATGAGAGAAGTGTTTTTAATAAACGTCCTGCGAGAAAGCTCATTGTCCTTCATGGATAATCTCCTTTCCATCCAGGGCCGATTTGCCACTTCATGCAAGCGACAAAAAGGCATACGCATTACAAATAACGTCGGCATTGTACCGTTACATTTTTGAAAAAGCAAGGAATTTCGGCAAGGAATTGTAAAAATTCTGGGATCCGCGATAAAGGCATTTCCCGGCAAATGCATCGTAATATCCCCTTGCATTCACCGGGCAAATTAGTTAAAACAGTCGAAAATGACGCCAATACCGAGGATGACTCGTCCTGGATTTGGCTGTGCAAATAAAGCGAGCATGTCATAATACGAAGGGCGTAAGGCTTGCCGGACAATCTTGACAGGTAAGGGCAAAGAAGGGAGTCATAACAATGGAGTTCACAAAACGGCCACTGGTATCATCGTGCATTATGCTGATGGTTGGGATAATATGCCTGTCAATGCCCGGCGCATGGGCCCAGGAGCGGCAGGTCGTCTATGACGGCTTTAAGGGACCGGGCGCAGGTAAGCATATCGTCTTTGTAACAGGCGATGAAGAGTACCGCTCAGAAGAAGCCATGGCCCAGATGGCGAAGATTCTGGCCATCCGTCATGGTTTCAAGTGCAGCGTTCTATTTGCCCTGGACAATAAAACCGGACAGATAGATCCGATCATACTTGACAACATTGCCGGATTGGAGGCCCTGGAGACGGCGGACCTGATGGTTGTCTTTACCCGATTCCGCGAGCTGCCCGATGAGCAGATGAAATACATCGTCGATTACATCAACTCCGGCAAACCAATCATTGGGGTCAGGACGGCAACACATGCTTTCTTATACAGAAAGAACAGAGAAAGTCCCTATTTCAAATACGGATCGGGAACCGGGCAGTTCGAAGGCGGGTTCGGGCGACAGGTCCTGGGTGAAACGTGGGTTGCGCATCACGGCGAGCATGGAAGTGAAAGCACCCGGGGCGTAATTCCCGAAGGAAAGAAGGATCATCCCATAGTCCGTGGATGCCAGGACATCTGGGGGACGACGGATGTTTATAAAGTCAATACCTTAATCGGCGACAGCGATCCCGTGGTCATGGGCAGGGTACTCAAAGGAATGACGCCCGACAGCCCAGCGAACATGGATAAGGAACAGATGCCTATTGCATGGATAAAGACCTACACGGGCGAGAAAGGAAAGAAGGCTCGCGTCTTCACCACCACAATGGGGGCCGCGACCGACTTTAAGAGTGAAGGGTTGCGCCGCCTTTTTGTAAATGCGTGCTATTGGTGCCTGGAGATGGAGGATAAAATTCCGGATCGCGCCAAAGTCGATTTAGTAGGCAAATACCAACCCAGTGATTTCGGTTTCGGTAAATTCAAAAAGGGCATGAAGCCCTGCGATTACAGAATCAGCGTCGATGATTTAAGTGGCCGATCCGGATCAGCAATTGATCCAGCGTCAACTAACTGAAAGGATTATTAATGCCTATGAAAAGGGATAAAATTACACGTCGGGAACTGCTGGTGGGAGCGGCCGGCTGTACGGTGGCAGGAATGGCCTCAATGGGATGTTCGAGGTCTGTTGATCGCATAGCTGATTCCGGCGAATCCAGTCGCCCCAAAGAAAAACGCATCAACCAATCAATTACCTACTGGTGTTACCAGAAGTACTGGGACGTCGAACAAATATGTCGAATCGCCAAACAGCTCGGTTTTAGGGCCCTGGAATTGATCGAACCCGGGGATTGGCACATTCTCAAAAAATACGAGCTGATATGCGGTCTTACAAGCAGTCATACGTTTGTCCAGGGAATGAATAATCCCGCCTATCAGCCAATGTGCATTGATAAAATTCGCAAGTCCATCGATAACAATGCCGAGGCTGGTTTTCCGAACGTGATA
>JBFYXR010000336.1:0-7724 GCA_041310455.1 Desulfobacteraceae bacterium
TTATTGAAATCACCAACCGGCTCCTTTGATTCAAGGATAAACGGATTTTTCCCTTCAGCCTTAAGCATGGGGTTATACCGGTAAAGGGGACAGTAGCCAGTCTCAACGGCCTTCTTTGCCTCTTCCTGGCTGAATCCCATGTCTATGCCGTGGTTGATACAGGGCGAGTAGGCAATTATAAGGGAGGGTCCCTTGTAGGACTCAGCCTCAATAAGTGCCTTCATAAACTGGTTCTTGTTGGCGCCCATGGCAACGGATGCGACATAGACATATCCATAGGTCATGGCCATTCTTCCCAGGTCCTTTTTCTTTGTCGTCTTGCCGCTTGCCGCAAACTTGGCAACTGCGCCGGTAGGCGTTGACTTGGAAGACTGACCGCCTGTATTTGAGTACACCTCTGTATCCATAACCAGGATGTTGATGTCATGCCCCATAGCTATCACATGGTCAAGACCGCCGTACCCGATATCATAGGCCCACCCGTCTCCGCAGAAGACCCATATGGATTTTTTGGTGAGATAATCGCTCCTGTCAAGGATGTCCATAAGAAGGGGATTGAAGGTCCGTTTCGGGTCTGTCACCTCTATCTCAATCAGCTGGATTATGCGGCGTCCGCATTCCTTTGACTTATCCCCCTCATACATATTGTCAAGCCAGTCCTGGAACGCCTTTTTAAGGTCTTCCGATATATCCCCATTCATTGCCTCGCGGATAAGATCCGCCAGCTTGTCGCGTCTCTGTGTGACGCCCATCTCGATTCCGGATCCGAACTCGGCTATATCTTCAAAGAGGGAGTTAGCCCAGGCAGGGCCATGGCCGTCTTCGTTTACCGTATAGGGGCAGCTGGGCGCTGATCCGCCATAGATGGATGAGCAACCGGTTGCATTGCCGATTATCATGCGGTCACCGTACAGCTGGGTTATGACCTTTATGTAGGGTGTCTCACCGCATCCGGGGCAGGCGCCTGAGAATTCGAACAGGGGCTGCCTGAACTGGCTGCCCTTAACTGATGTTGCGGGCATAAGGTCATCCCGTACCGGCAGTTCGGTGGAGAAGATATGGTTCGGGACCTGCTCATCTTTCTGGGTCTCAAGGGGCTTCATGACCAGGGCCTTTTCCTTGGCGGGACATACCTGGGCACAGTTTCCACAGCCTGTACAGTCAAGGGGGCTTATCTGGATACGATAGGAAAGGCCTTTGAGTTCCTTGCCCTTGGCATCAACCGTGATAAAGGACTTCGGGGCGTTCTTGAGGGCCTCCTTGTCCGCCAGTACAGGCCTTATAACGGCATGGGGACAGACGAATGAGCACTGGTTGCACTGGATGCAGTTTTCAGGTATCCATTCAGGGACATTAATGGCGATACCTCGTTTTTCGTATTTGGTGGTGGAGGTCGGGAAAATGCCGTCCGGGCTGAATGCGCTTACAGGCAGTTTATCACCCTTTAACTCCAGCATGGGTCTCATTACATCCCTTACAAACTCGGGCTCGTCCTTGCCTGCATATTCCTCCTGCCCCGCAGTTGCCCAGGAATTCGGGACATTGATTTTTACCATCTGTCCCACTGCCAGATCCACGGCGTCGGTATTCATCTTTACAACCTTGTCGCCTTTCTTGCCGTAGGTTTTTTTAATGGCGTCCTTCATGTAACCGAATGCCTGCTCAGGCGGTATTACATTGGCGATATGGAAGAAGGCAGCCTGCATGATCATATTGATGCGGCCGCCCAGGCCGAGATCGGTTGCTATTTTTACCGCGTCCAGATTGTAGAAATTAAGCTTTTTGTTTGCAATTATCCTCTTCAGAGGAGCGGGAAGTCTATGCTCCATCTCCTCCTGGCTCCAGGGTGAATTGAGGAGGAATGAGCCGCCTTCCACTATGCCGTCCAGGAGGTCAAACTGATCAACATAGGCCGGGTTATGGCAGGCTATGAAATCCGCCTGAGTCAACTGGTAGGGAGATTGTATCAGATGGGGGGAAAAACGCAGATGGGATACCGTGCTGCCGCCTGATTTTTTCGCATCATAGGCAAAATATGCCTGTGCATACATGTTGGTGTTCTCGCCGATAATTTTTATTGCATTCTTGTTGGAACCGACGGTTCCATCAGCCCCAAGGCCCCAGAACTTGCACCTCACCGTGCCTTTGAGGGACGGATCAATGTTTTCTCCCAGTTCAAGGGATGTGTGGGAGAGGTCATCGTTAATCCCCACGGTGAAGTGGTTTTTGGGAGCGACTGATTTCAAATTGTCAAGAACGGCCTTAACCATGACCGGTGTGAAGTCCTTGCTTCCAAGGCCATACCTTCCACCAACGATCAGGGGCTTTTCAGACCTTTCCTGGAATATTGTGCATATATCCTGGTAAAGCGGTTCCCCGAGCGCGCCGGGCGCCTTCATCCTGTCAAGTACAGCTATTTTTTTAACCGTCGAGGGCAATGCCCTCAGGAAATGTTCCCTGGAAAAGGGCAGGTAAAGGCGGATCTTGATAAGACCGACCTTCTCGCCCAGGCTGTTGAGATAATTGACCGTTTCTTCTATTGCGTCGCAGCTTGATGCCATTGATACGACAACCCTGTCCGCGTCAGGTGCGCCTGCGTAATCAAAGAGATGATAGTGTCTTCCTGTAAGATCGCCTACCTTTTTCATCTCTTCTTCAACGATATAGGGTATCCGGTCGTAGAGGATATTTGAGGCCTCACGGTTCTGGAAAAATATGTCAGGATTCTGGTTTGTGCCCCTTAGCTGAGGATATTCAGGATTCATGCAACGGCTCCGGAAGTCCTCAATCGCCTCCCAGTCAACCAGCTTCGCCATATCTTCATATTCAATCATCTCTATCTTCTGGATCTCCATGGATGTCCTGAATCCATCAAAGAAATGTATGAAGGGCAGGCTTGCCCTGATGCTGGCCAGGTGGGCCACAAGGGCCAGGTCCATGACCTCCTGTACGGAGGCGGAGGCAAGGAGAGAAAAACCTGTCTGTTTTACGGCGTTTATATCAGAATGATCCCCGAAGATTGATAGCGCGTGAGTCGCGATTGCTCTGGCTGAGACATGAAACACGGTAGGCATAATCTCGCCCGAAATTTTGTACATGTTTGGTATCATCAGGAGAAGGCCCTGAGAGGCTGTAAAGGTTGTTGACAGGGTGCCTGCCGCAAGCGCGCCATGAACAGCTCCTGCTGCTCCTGCCTCGGACTGCATCTCTCTTACCTTTAATACCTGGCCGAAGATGTTCTTCCTGCCGCTGGCAGCCCATTCATCACAATACTCACCCATGGTGCTGGATGGTGTAATCGGATAGATTGCAGCAACATCGCTCATGGCATACGCCACATGGGCGGCTGCTTCGTTTCCTTCTATTGTCTTTTTCTTAAAACCCATATCTATATATCCCCTTTCGTTCTTATTTTTAATATGTTCCATATCCTTACGGATAAATAAATCATCTGCCGAATGAATTGTCATTATTCATGAATAGTGGAGAATTGACTGAGTATCCTGTCAGTCCAGAGCTGGCGAGAAAAGCCTTATATAAAAACCTGTGATTTCCGGATGGGCACTACCGTATGATTTTCAAAAATCTGTCCCAGTGAGGCCATGACCAGTAGATTATTAACGCCTTTCCCTTTATTTTATTAAGGGTTACATAACCCCAATATCTGCTGTCCTGACTGTTGTCGCGATTGTCTCCCATAACGAAAACGGAATTCTCAGGAACGGTTATGGGGCCGAAATCCTCGTATCCCTTTTCTCGATCCAGAACAGAATGTTTTACATCACCAAGATATTCCTCTAATTCCTCAACATAAAGATCTTCGTCATTAAATTCTCCAGCATGTTCAGTGGTTATTCCTTCACTATTGATAAATAACTGGTTCTCTTTTATCTCGATAACATCCCCTTCAATTCCTATGACCCGTTTAATGAAATCCTTGCTTTCGTCCTTCGGCCATTTAAATACAATTACATCACCCCTCTTTGGATTTTTTACCGGGATTATGACACGGTCAGCGTAGGGGATTTTTATTCCATAGACAAACTTATTGACAAGCAGGTGATCACCTATAAGCAAAGTCGGTTTCATCGATCCGGATGGTATCTTGAACGCCTGAACAATAAAAGTGCGAATAAATAAGGCCAGAAGGATAGCAATTGCAAATGCTTCGACATACTCTCTGACAAGACTCTTTTTTCTGATTGTTTCCTGTTTTTCCTGACTATCCAAAAGAACTCTCCTGTGCCATTCATCTCTGTTGCCGATTCTACCGTGTCTAAGCGGGATTTTAATTCGGATATCAATATTGTCTTCAATAGAAGTATCAAAGATGTTGCAATAGATAAATGTCCTGAAGGCGCCCGCAATGTTTGACGCAAATCGTAAATATCTTAAGCAGATCTGTCCGGTGCACTTTTCACCGGGTTCTAATCCTTTATATAAATATTGGAAAAGTGTAAAGAAATATTTTATTCAAATGAATAATATTTTTAGGATTCCGGCCGATTATATACATAGAGAGTCTGGATATGTTCAGATAGCTAGATATCAATCCTGTCTGTAAATAAAAAAATGCATTTGGATGCATTTTTTTAGTTTTTTTGAATTCAGTGTGGCTTGTACCCCGGGAAAAGACACACAATATGTAGTGTTAATTTATAATATTATATACGATATATGATGAAATTATATAAAATTAGATTAATTTATAAAAAATACTTGACAAATTATGCCATATATATATGATATTAAACAACACAGGATTTAAAAAATAGTATCATGTTAACAATTCGGAGGAAACATTGGGGCGTAATATCGTCAGAAAGATCCGCGAAGAACTCTTGATGAGTAAAGCGGAGTTGGCAAGAAAAGCCGGGGTTTCGTCTCTTACAATCGACAGGATTGAAAGGGGTAAAAGTTGTCGGATGGAAACAAAGCGGAAAATTATTCTGGCCCTTGGTTATGACCTCACTGACAAGGGCAAGGTTTTTCTGGAAAGTTGAAAAGGGGGCAAACCATGCCGGTGCCTAAAAAGAATCAATTAGTAGGGTTGGATATAGGTTCACATTCCGTCAAGCTTGTAGAGATCAGCCAAGGCAAGAAAGGGATGGTCCTAAAGAATTTCGGGATCATCGGTCTTCCTAAGGACGCTATTGTGGAGGGGACCATCAAAGAAATAGAGGCCGTCGCTTCTGTAATTAAAAATCTCTATAAGAATCTCAATGTTAAAAATAGAAATGTAGCCACATCAATTTCAGGCTTTTCTGTGATTGTGAAGAAGATAAGCATCTCAAAAAGGGATGAGTCTGCACTGGATTCCACCATCCATGAGGAGGCGGAGCAGTATATACCCTTTGACATAAGCGATGTTAACCTGGATTATGAGGTGCTGAAAATAAAGGGAGAAGGGGCAGCTGAGGAAGGTTCTCCGGACGGCGGCGCAAAAAAGGCGGCGTCTCTTATGGATGTGTTGCTGGTTGCCGCAAAAAAAGACATTATTGAGGATTATGAAAGCCTTATACATCTGGCCGGTCTTAATCCGGTGATTATGGACGTTGACGCCTTCGCGCTTCAGAATGCCTTTGAAATAAGCGCTGGAAATATTTCAGGCTGTTATGCCATCATTAATGTGGGTGCCGAGGAACTGGGGATCAATGCGGTGAAGGATGGGGTATCAATTTTCACCAGGGATTCTTCCTATGGCGGTTCACAGATCACCGAAGCCATAATGTCGAAATTTAATGTCTCCTTTGAGGAAGCGGAAAAGATAAAACTTGGCGGCACAAAGATTGATAAGGAAAAAGGGGCGCTTGAGGAGATCTTTACAACTACTGTTTCCGGATGGGTGCAAGAAATAAAACGCGCGCTTGATTTCCTTTCCACCACCTATCCTGACGAGTCGATTGAAAAAATATTGGTCAGCGGAGGGGCATACCGTATCCCCGGTTTTCTGAAATATCTGGAACAGGAGACGGGCATACCCGTTGAAGAATTAAATCCGTTTGCCAATCTTCAAATAAATGAAAAGGTGTTTGATCCAAGATACTTGAGCTATATTGCTCCCCAGGCGGGCGTTGCTGTCGGCCTGGCTTTGAGAAGTGCTGGTGACAAATGATAAGAATTAATCTTCTGCCCTTCAGGGCTGCGCGGAAAAGAGAGAATATCAGGAGACAGGTGTCTATCTCCGGCCTTATGCTGCTGTTTTTTCTACTGTTGCTGGTGGGTTGGTTTATCTCCCTTAACAGCAATGTCTCGGGGCTGAAAAGCACGGAAAACAGTAAAAAAGCTGAGCTGGAAGGCTACAAAAAAGAGCTTGAAGAGATAAAAAGGCTGGAAGCGGCTATAAAGGAGATAAAGACAAAACTCGATGTAATTAATACCCTGAAGAAGGGCAAGACCGGGCCTGTGCTCCTTCTTTCAGCAATCTCCGATGCAGTGCCAAAGGAAAAATTGTGGCTGACGACTCTTAAAGAGGGGAGTGGCATACTGACGCTTACAGGTGTGGCAATGGATAATGAAACGGTGGCCCTTTTTATGAATAACCTGGAAGCGGTAAAGGAAATAATAACATCTGTGGATTTAAAAGGCACTAAACAGAAAGAAATCAATAAATTAAAAGTGTCAGAATTTACTCTTGAATGCAAGACTTACGCCTATAAGGCTGAAACAAAGAAGGTCGATACAAAGAAGAAAAAAGGGAAATAATTTAAATTAAATCCAACAGGGGAACGGTATAATAATGGAAGTCGATGCCATTTTTGAAAAGATTGAAACGATAAAGATGCCGGTGAGGATAGCAATCCTTGCAGGTGTGATAGTCCTTATTCTGGGGGCTTTTATATGGTTTGTCTATGTTCCTAAGTCGGATGCTATTAAAAAGACCACCGCATCAATTGACGAGCTTGATAAACAGCTGACCCGCGCAAAGCTGGAGAGGGCAAAGCTGCCGGAACGCCAGAAGGAAAAGGAAGAGGCAAATTTTCAGCTCAAGGAAGCCATGAAACTTCTGCCCAATTCAAAAGAAATTCCCAGTCTTTTAAGGAAGGTTACGGAATTGGGGAACGCTTCCCAACTCGATTTCAGGGTCTTTACACCCAAGGCTGAGCAGATTAAAGACTTATACATTGAGATACCTGTTTCCATTGAAGTCAGCGGCTCATATCATAATGTGGCTATCTTTTTTGAAAATGTGGGGAAAATGGAACGGATCATGAATATTCAAAATATATCCATGAAGCCGTTGAGTGATCGTTCAACGACATTGACTACAACCTGTGATGCTACAACATACAGATTTAAAGGGAATTAATATGGCAAGGCTTCAGAATAAATATCTTATCGGCCTATTATTGCAGATTCTTATTGTCCTGACTGTTGTTAGTATTGGGACAGCCGCTCAGGATGAAGCAGCCGGCAAAGCCAAAGAGTCCGCGAATTTAACTGCAAGCACGGAAGCAGTCACACCGGCAAACCCGGAGACAAGCACAGCAGCAGGCACAGAAGCAGGCGCTTCCGCCTTCACTGGAGCAAGCGAATATATCTATGATCCGACCGGTAAGACAGACCCTTTCAAATCGTTTATAGCCACCAGGGAAGAAAAGGAAAAAGAAAGGACCAAGACCTATTTGGAGACACTGGAATTGTCTCAGCTAAATGTCGTGGTAATTGTGATAAGCTCCAGGAACAGGTGGGCCATGGTTCAAGACTCAAAGGGTGTAGGCCAT
>JBFYXR010000338.1:0-2728 GCA_041310455.1 Desulfobacteraceae bacterium
ACGGCGAGGACGTTGTACCCACATTCTGCGGCATGTGCGGTCCCGGCCCGTTCGGCTGCGGCATATATGCATTTGTCAAAAATGGCCGCTTCATCAGGGTCGCAGGCATGGAGGAGTCACCTGTCAACCGGGGTGCGCTCTGTCCAAAGGGCCATGGGGCGCCCCAGTGGGTCTATTCCCCTGACAGGCTGAGATATCCCCTTAAACGGGTCGGCGCAAAGGGTGAAGGCAGGTTTGAGCGGATCTCATGGGATGATGCCATAGGTATTGTTGCAGACACGCTCAGGCGCCAGAAGGAGGCATACGGCCCTGAATCACTTGCCATATTGTCTCCGGCCCGCAGGTCATACACCGAGGTGCTTCAGCGCTTTCTCACGGCGCACGGAAGCCCCAATTTCGGGCACAGCGGGATATGCGCCATGCAGAGGGCCTTTTCGTTCATGTACACGCTGGCGGACTGGCCCGGCGCGGATGTTGAGCAAAGCGACCTTGTAATTTACTGGGGAAGGCAGCCGGTGTTCTCAGCCCCTGCCATGAATCCGCCCAAGATGCTTGTTGCCGCAAAGCAGCGGGGCGCAAAGGTCATAGCGATCAAGCCTTCGGTTGAGCCAGATGTCGGCATGGCCGATATCTGGGTCCCCATACGCCCCGGCACAGACGCGGCCCTTGCCCTGGCCATGCTAAATGTGGTTGTAAATGAGGGTCTGATTGATAAAACCTTTGTTGAAAAATGGTGCTACGGTTATGACAGGCTGGTGGAGCATGTCCGGCAATACCCGCCTGAATGGGCTGAAAGGATCACGGGCGTCCCTGCGCAGCAGATACGGGATGTTGCCAGGTTATATGCAACAACAAAAAGGGCGGCAATCGATCTCGGGAACGGGGTGGAGCATGCATCATCATCCAGCGATGCCATAAGGGCGGTAGCGATACTAATTGCCGTAACCGGCCACCTGGACAGGGAGGGCGGGAACCTGTTCGGATGGGGTCCCATGGGCGGCCCGACGGACATGCCTCCCTTCAGGGATATTATGCTTCGTGACCGGTATACCCGGGAAATGATCGATAAGCTTGTAGGCCCGGAGTTTCCCAGGGCCTTTCAACCCTTTCTGGAGGGGCTCTCTTCCGCCTATTACAGGATATTCGAAAGCATCCTGACCGAAAAGCCCTATCCGGTTCGGACAGTGATTTCACCGGGGACACAGCCATCGGTCACGACACGCGGATCAAAGCAGGTTATAGAGGCCCTTAAAAAGCTTGATTTTTACGTAGTTGTTGACTGCAACCGCACCGCTGATATGAATTACGCGGATATTGTAATCCCCGTATCCACCACCTATGAATGGGACCACCCCTTTGACGGCAGGAACGTCTGGGTAATGGCCTACAACCAGGTTATAAAACCACTCGGCGATTATAAATCAATGCACCAGTTCTTCCTTGATCTGGGGGTTGCCACGGGTTACGGCGAGGATTTCTGGAATGGAGACATTAATGCCTACATTAACTATCAGCTGGAGCCCTTCGGCATAACCTTTGAAGAGCTTAAGAAACACCCGACAGGGATAAAATTCAAACCTCGTCCCAGGGTATATGAGAAATATGAGCAGGTCTTTAAAAGAAAAAGCCCAAGGTTTTCAGGGGCGCCCTTCCTCCCCCTTGGAAAGGTTGAGATTTACAGCACAACCTTTGAAGAGGAAGGATACAGCCCCCTTCCCATGTGGCATGAGCCTCCTGAAGGCATTACAGGAACACCTGAACTGACTGAAAAGTACCCGCTTGTTCTGTCAGATTATCACACTTCCAAGAATTTTACAGCCTCCTGGATGAGAAATGTCCCTATCCTGAGGGAGGTCTCTCCTGACCCTGTACTGCACATACACCCGGACACGGCATCGGAACGGGGAATCGCAAACGGCGAGTGGGTCTCGGTCACATCCCCCCACGGCCGGATGAAGGTAAAGGCCGAGCATTATCCGGGCATAAGGCCGGATACGGTCATGATCCTACATGGGTGGTGGCAGGGTTGCGGGGAACTGGGGATAGGCGACTACCCGGTCCTTGACGGGGGCGCTAACGTCAACATGATGTACAGCGTAGATCCTGAAAAGGCCTATGACCCGCTCATAACAGCCATGAGCAGCCAGACCCTTGTTGAGGTCCGTAAGCTGTAACTCCAACTATTTATCATTAAACATGGCATGTTATATGTAAGGATAAAACATATTATTGTAAATACCCGATCGATAGTATATATAACCCCGGTCACATTCAAGGATTGCTAATTGTTCAGGAAGGCTGACTTGAATACTGGTATTATTTTCTCACATTCCTGAAAAAAGCAAGTTCCTGTAAAATTAAAAATCAGAGAGATTCATAATGGATTTTGGATCGATATTCAGCCATATCACATTTGATATGAAATTTTTTACCAGCGTGCTCAGCATTGTCCTGATTGACCTGGTCCTGGCCGGAGATAATGCAGTGATCATTGCCATGGCCGTCCGCAGACTTCCAGGACCTCAGCGCCGCAAGGGTATTTATCTGGGGTCCGGGGCCGCTGTTGTTCTGAGGGTTGTCCTCACGTTCTTTGTTTCACAGATTCTCCTTGTGCCGTTTGTAAAGCTTGCAGGGGGAGCAGTGATACTATGGATCGCGGTAAAACTTTTTGCAGGGGGCGAGAGTGATGTCAACACGGAGAAAGAGGCCGGCAATCTGTGGGAGGCTG
>JBFYXR010000341.1:0-3649 GCA_041310455.1 Desulfobacteraceae bacterium
AGCATCTTCCTTCCTGCCCGGACCAGGCTTTCCTCATCATTTATTTCAAACCTGCAGAATGCCTCCGCCTCATGATGGTTAGGGGTGATTACATCTATTCCGTGATAACAATGGAAATTTAAGGGCTTGGGATCAACCCCGATAATTATATCGGTATCCGCCGTGAGGTCTTTTATACCCTTCATCAGGGATTGAGTTACTACCCCCTTCCCGTAATCGGCGATAATAACGGCATCCGTCCCGGTCAAATTATCCTTCAGGTAACTCAGGATTTTTTGGGTTATGTCGTCATTGACAGCCTTTTTCTTCTCGCGGTCAATCCTCATCATCTGCTGGTTATGCCCCAGTACCCTTGTCTTGATGCTGGTGCAGCGCATGGGATCCTTGAATATTCCATCTGTTTTTAATCCCAGGACACTGAGGTTTTCTATAACCTCTCTGCCGCGGTCGTCGTCGCCTATCACACCGCAGAGCCTGGCCTGCCCCTTTAAGGATACTATATTATGGAGGACGTTAGCCGCACCGCCCAGTCTTTTTTCATCCCTTACGATTTCAACAACAGGTACAGGCGCCTCGGGCGATATCCTGGATACATCACCCCATATATACTCATCAAGGATTAGGTCACCGATTACAAAAACCTGCGCCTCAGGGAATCTATTGATGTATTCCTTCAGAAGCTCTTTTCTTTTTTGTAGATCTGTTTCCTGCATTTTATCATCTATACCGAGATATTAACCGGCTGGGTTCTTATGAAAAGCGACTGTCTTAAAATCAGGGGATTAGAGGTCAGCCTTTTCATGCTGCTGTTATTTATCCAAAAGCTCAGGCATATGGAGGCCGTACAAATAAAAAAAGAGGGCATTTTAAAAATGCCCTCTTTATGATTAAAATCAGCCTGCCAGTTTTTCTATGATTGTCTCAAGCGCCGGAACCTTGAAGACCATGATAAAGCAGATGACCAGTGCATAAATACAGAGTGATTCAATAAGGGCCAGACCGATGATCATGTTTGTCTGGATCTTGCCTGTCGCCTCAGGATTTCTGGCAATGCCGTTCAGGGCTGCGTTTATGGCATTACCCATGCCTATGCCTGTGCCAAGCGCCGCTACCCCTATACCCAGACCGCAACCGATGGCGACGGCCCCGAACAGGATCCCCATCCCCAGGGCCTTTGATGATCCGTCTTCCGCCAGCGCGAATGATGCCATCCCAAAAATCAGTAACAATGATAAAACCGCAATCAAATTTTTCTTGGACATAAAAGAATCTCCCTTCGTTTAATTGTTTTTAGCGTTTAAATCTGTATTGTACTGTTATAAAACTTAAATTTAATATGCCGATTAGTCTTAAACTTGCGCCTTGTCCCCTGTGCCTTGCGCCATGATTTAATGCGCCTCCTGCATTGCCCCGGCAAAATATACCACCGAAAGGAGCATGAAGACAAGCGCCTGAATAAAGCTTACCAGTATGCCCAATAAAACAACAGGCATCGGCAGCACGATGGTAAAACCGACAAGACCGAAAAGGATGCCAAGGACCTTTTCCTTTCCGAATATGTTTCCAAAAAGCCGGATGCTCAAAGACATTATCCTGGCAAAGTGGCCGATAAGTTCAATTATGAGCATGAACGGCGCAAGGAGCGGTATGGGACCAAAGAAATGTTTGATATATTTTAAGCCATGATGTTTGATCCCGATGGCATGTGTCAGGATAAATGTGCATAATGCCATAGAGAGAGTGGTGTTGAGGTTTGCAGTAGGAGAAAAAAATCCGGGGACCAGGCCGATGAGATTTGAGAAGAGGATATAGATGAATATAGTGGCGATATATGGGAAGAAGGTCCTGCCCTCCGGCCCCGTTATTTCCACCATGAAATTCTCAAGCCCTCCTACAATAAGCTCCAGCAGATTCTGCCCTTTGCCCGGGACCAGCTTCAGCTTTCTTACAAGAATAACACCCCCGGTTAAGAGGATGAGCATGATCAGCCATGAATGGATAACATGCTTGTAGTTTTCCGCAAAATGCTCCAACCCAAAGGCGCGCAGTATCTCAACCAAAAAGAAATACTCATGTTCCATAGTTCAGATTACCCCCCAGTTTTAGAACTTAAAGGCGCTGCTTATGCCCATGCTTACGATGCTGAAAAATATTATCGAGAGTCCTATTGCCAGACCGATCGGGTCCACCAAATCGTATTTCAAAAGAAAAAATATTATTACACCCAATAAAAACAGACGAAGGAAAGATTTCACTATCAAGATAAATCTTTTTTTCCTGATTACGGGCTTCTGCTGAAAAGCCTTTATTATTGTCGATTGCAGGAAACTGAAGTTAAGGATAATTATCATCCCACCCAGTATAATGCCGAGGGTGAATGACCGGCTCATGAAAAAATAACCGGCCGAGGCCAGGATAAAAAAGATTATCCAGCCGCGTCTTTTCAGATCACCGTATATCTGGTCCCAGTTATTCACTTTTTTGATCTTCGTTTTTTGCTTTTCTGGCCATGAACATGAGATTCTTAAATGCCGCTATAATGCCGAACAGGAGAAAAACCAGGAAAAGCCATGGATCGGTCTCAAATTTTTTATCCAGATAAAAGCCCAGCAGGGCGCCTATGGCAATCGAAAGGCCCATGGCCATTCCGGTAGTGCTTAAATATCCCAGCGTTTTTATTGTCTTTCTGGTGTCATTATCCATTAAAAAACGGCCCTTATTCTTCCACGGATGCCTTTGGCGCTTGTAACATAATTTTTCCTGAAAAGTCAACAACCTTTTCCGGCAGATTCTCAGGTTTTGACGCATTAAGTCAAGATCTTAGGATTTCAGCAATGCTTCCCCGATGGATATAAAACGGTAAAGAAAACCGAATAGGAAGCAACCCTGAACAGTGAACCGTGAACCCCAAAACCTATTAAATACCCTTCATGCTTTCAGCCGCGAATTCTATTGTCTTCTGTATGATGTCTTTATCATGTGCCAGCGAGACAAAGGCTGTTTCAAATGCCGACGGCGCCAGGTATATGCCCCTATGGAGCATGGCCCTGTAGAATTTTGCATATTTTACGGCATCGGCCTTTTTAACGGATTCATAATCTTTTACGCGGCCTTTTGTAAAGAAGATTGTACCCATTGAACCGATACGGTTCACTGTGATGGCCTGGCCTGCTATCCGCGCGGCAATTTCAAGACCTGAAAACAGGGCACGTCCTTTTTCTTCAAGCCTGTTATAGATCTCTCTATCCTTAAGTATCTTCAATGTTGCTATGCCTGCCGCCATGGCTAGCGGGTTTCCGGAGAGCGTCCCTGCCTGGTAGATGTCCCCGACCGGCGCCATCCTCTCCATGATCTCCCTCTTCCCTCCATAGGCGCCGACCGGCAGACCTCCGCCTATAATCTTGCCGAGGCATGTAAGATCCGGCATAATGCCGTAAAACTCCTGGGCGCCGCCCGGCGCTACCCTGAAACCGGTAATAACCTCATCGAAGATCAGCAAAGCGCCCCTGTCCTTTGTTATAATGCGCAATCCTGAAAGAAAATCCCTGTCCGGCAGGACAAGGCCCATATTGGCTGCCACAGGTTCAACAATCACGGCGGCAATATCATTCCCGTGTTTTTCAAAGGCCTCTATAACAGCGTTCAGGTT
>JBFYXR010000344.1:0-3374 GCA_041310455.1 Desulfobacteraceae bacterium
CAGCTTGATCATCAGACCGCGACTGCCCTTAAGAAAAAGTTGCCCAATGCGGCGAGCGTCGGAAACCCCATAGACGTCCTGGGTGACGCGGATCCTGAACGATATCAGCTTGCAATAAAGACAGCCATTGAGGCCGACTCGGTGGATGCCGTTGTCGCGCTCCTTACGGTCCAGGATTTAACAAGGGGCCTGGATATCGCAAAGGTCATCTCCGAATGTACAAACGGGGTAAAACCCCTTCTGGCATGCTTCATGGGAGGCAAGGACGCAATCCCTGCCCTGGAGGAGCTGGTGGCAAGAAATCTCCCTGACTATACCAGTCCTGAACGCATGGTGACTGCATTGAAGGCCATGTATGAGTATAACCTCTGGACCCACAGGGAACCCAGGGTGGTAACCCGCTTCCCGGTCAATAAGCGCAGGGTGGAGAGGGTATTCAATATGTACAGGAGGATGGGCAATGTCCAGGTCGGTGAAGTGGACGCCAAGAAGGTCCTCAAGGCCTATGGCTTCTCCGTTCCTGAAGGAGCCCTGTGCATATCATCAGGCCAGGCCATTGAAGTGGCAGAGTGGGCAGGCTATCCGGTGGCCATGAAGATAGTCTCCAGGGATATCATTCATAAGAGCGATGTGGGCGGCGTCAAGATCAACCTTCAGAACAAAGAGGCGGTCAGGGATGCCTATGATCTTATGATGATGCGAATTCCTAACGTTATGCCGGAGGCGCAACTGGACGGCGTTTATGTCGAACAGATGGCGCCCAAGGGCAGAGAGGTGATACTGGGAATGACCAGGGATCCGCAGTTCGGTCCAATGATGATGTTCGGGCTCGGCGGCATCTTCGTGGAAGTCATGAAGGACGTAGCCTTTAACCTCGCCCCCATTACAAAGGAAGAGGCAATGCAGATGCTCGTTACCACGAGATCCTATGAATTGTTGAGGGGCATAAGAGGGCAGGCTGCGGTGGACATTGACGCTATTGCAACAAGCCTGCAGTACATAAGTCAGCTTGTAACGGATTTTCCACAGATTGTGGAAATGGATATCAACCCCTTTATGGTAGGAACAGTAGGGGCGCCATCCGTGGCAACGGATGCAAGAATAACGCTTTCAGAAAGTTGGGTGAAAAATGAATAAAAAACAGGATAAAACAATAAATTCGGATTGGCAGAAGAATTTTAACATAGCCACCACCACTGCGGAAAAGGCGGTTAAAAATATATCTCCCGGGCATCGCGTCTTTATCGGCACGGGGACATCCCAGCCGTCACTGCTTATTGACGCCATGGTTGCGCGTGCGAATGAGCTGATGGATGTTGAGATTATCCAGCTGGTAACGATGGGTGACGCCCCGTACGCCAAAAAGGAGCTGTCCAACAGTTTCAAGGTCAACAGCTTTTATATCACGGAGGAAAATATACGAACATCCATCAGCGAGGGACTGGGCAGCTATACGCCTATCATGCTGCTGGATATCCCCAAGCTTTTCAGCAACGGCCAGATCCCGCTGGATGTCTCTCTGATCCAGGTAACCCCTCCTGACAGCAGGGGAATGTGCAGCATGGGCATATCAGTGGATGTGGCAAAGGCGGCTGTTGAAAATTCAAAGCTGGTAATCGCACAGGTAAATCCCAGGATGCCGAGAACCCTTGGAGACAGCCTTATAAACATCTACGAGATAGATCTGGTTGTTCCCGCAGATGAGCCTATCCTCGAAGCACCAATGCTGAAGATTGATGATGAAGAGCGCCGGATCTGCGAGAATGTGTCCTCGCTAATAGAGGACGGAGCAACCATCCAGCTGGGCTTCGGCAAGATACCCCAGTTCTGCATGGAATATCTAAAGGATAAAAAGGACCTTGGCATCCATTCCGATATGGTCACGGAAGGGATCGTCGATCTGGTAAAGTCAGGGGCGGTGACAGGAAACAGGAAATCCTTTGATAAGGGAAAGATAGTGGTGAGTTTCTGTCTGGGGGGGAAAAAACTCTACGATTTTATCGATAATAACGATATGTTCTCATTCAGGCGAACTGAATACGTGAATGACCCTGGAATAATCAGACAGCATACCAGGATGGTGGCTGTTAACACTGCTCTTGAAATAGATCTCACCGGACAGGTCTGCTCCGATTCCTTCGGAACGCAGTTTATCTCAGGAATAGGCGGTCAGGCGGATTTTATCCGCGGCGCCAACAGGTCTCTTAACGGGACAAGCATCATTGCCCTGCCCGCCACGGCAAAAGGGGGAACGGTGTCAAGGATAGTCGCACAGCTGACCCCCGGGGCCGGAGTGGTCACTCCCAGGGGTGATGTCCAGTACGTAGTCACGGAGTATGGTACCGCCTATCTCCATGGCAAGAACGTGCAGGATAGGACCATGGCCCTGATAAGCATAGCGCACCCTGATTATCGCGCCGACCTTCTTAAAAAGGCCATCGAATACAAATATGTCGTTCCCGAACTTGCCACAGTTGAAGGAAAGCTCGATAAGCTTTTTGTCAGTGCCAAGAACCTTACTACAACGATGTATCTTGATGACGGGACAAGCATAAAATTCCGTCCGATCCATCCCACGGATTTAAGCAGGATGAGGGACCTCTTTTACAAACTCTCCAAGGGGACTGTTTATTACCGTTTCGGCTGGAACATGAAACAGATGCCCCTGAAACAGATCCAGGATTTTGTGTTTATTGATCACAGAAAGGAAATAGGCATGGTCGGCACAATACCCAGCGGGGCGGAACAGGAGATAATTGCCTTCAGCGGCTATTATCTTGATGAGAAGACCAACCACTCAGAGGTGGCCATGGTCGTGCAGGACGACTGGCAGAACAGGGGGATCGGCACCTTCATGATAAAATACCTTGCCAGGATAGCCAAGAAAGACGGCATCAGCGGTTTCACGGCAGAGGTACATACAACAAACAAAACCATGCAGGCCGTCATGCATAAACTGGATGGAAAGGTAGTAAGCGTCCTGGGCGGCAATGTCTTCAGCATGCGCTCGGATTTCAGTTAGTATCCACCCATAAATCCTAGGTTTCCGTATAGGGTTTTCAGCGGTCAGCCCCTCGGCCTTGAGACATGTCGACGAGCCATTCGACCCGCTCATGGTCCTGAGTATAGTCGAAGGACTCATGTCGAGTCGCACAGGGCCGAAAGGCGATCAACCCAGCCGCTTGCCGCTGTCGCAGCCAGTTTAATCGAAGATGAAACTCTAACAAGATGAATGTTAACTTAAAATATATTTATTATCAATCTTGTCCAAAACAATGATGCAATTGCTCATGAGAGCAAATAAAAATGCTCTATTCGCTATATATATGAATAGAGAACCTGGAACTGTCATTCCCGCGAAAGCGGGAATCCAG
>JBFYXR010000347.1:0-5586 GCA_041310455.1 Desulfobacteraceae bacterium
CTTGCCGAAAAGTCGGATTCCCTGGGCGGGCTGCTGAAATTTGCGGATACTGACGGCTATAAGAGAGACCTGGCGGCATTCAAGGATGTGCTGGTGCGTCGGGTTATGAAACGTGGGATCAACGTCCTGCTGGGAAAAGAGGTTACACCCGAGGACATCAGCGCTTTCATGGCCGATGCTGTAATCCTCGCCATAGGGTCAGAGCCTGTCGTGCCGCCTGTTGTCGGGATAGAGAAAGCAATAAAGGCCCTGGATGTTTACAAAGACATTAGCAGAATAGGCCAAAGGGTCATAATGGTGGGCGGCGGTCTGGTGGGCTGCGAGGTCGGTCTTCATCTGGCAAAAAACGGGAGGGGTGTGACCGTAGTTGAGATGCTGGACAGGGTTGCGCAGGATTCCTACAAGATGCACCGCATAGGCCTTATTGATGAGATGGACAGGATGCTGACCTGCAGAACCGGATTAAAATGCATATCAGTTAAGGATGGCGGCATCACAGTAGCCGACAGGGAAAACAGGGAGGAATTCATTTCTGCCGATACAGTCATATATGCAGTTGGTATGCGGGCAAAGAAGGTAGAGGCGGAAAAATTGCGCTCAGCTATAAAGGATATCCCCGTGTTTGAGATCGGTGATTGTGTGAATGCGGCCAAGGTTTATGAAGCAGTGCGGCAGGGATTTATAGCGGCAATGTCGATTTTATAAAAGGAGCGATTTATGATTGGATTAAAAGAAGAAATTCTGGGAAAGATTATTAAACGCGCGGCAGAGGTTTTTAATAAAAAACCTGAAGAATTAAACGAGGCAACTAGGTTTGTGGAGGATCTTCAAGCGAAATCCGTGAATATTGTCCAGATCACCACGGTGATGGAGGTCGAGTATGATGTGGAGATCCCCTACATGGAATTCAGAAGAAAGAAAACACTTGGAGAAGCGGCAGAGTATATAAAAACCCTGGTTGAGGGATAGCTGTCATTTCTATTAGAACTATAGCGGACGACAAAATAATCCAATTACTGGATAAAATAGTCTCTATTGACCTCTGGATCCTGCGATCAAGTCGCAGGATGACTTTCCAGGTAATCTATTATTATGTCATTCTGCGGCTTGACCGCAGAATCCAGGAACAATTTTGCTTTCATGTAAGATAACATTTGTAGATAGAATATAAGTTTATTTAAGAGATTCGTAATAATATTTGGGAGGTTAATAATGTCCAAAGCAGAAATATTCAGAAAAAAAGAAACCATCAAAGGGGTAGAAATGGAGACCCTTTACCGCAAAGCCAGGGTGCCTGTTGACCCGGAGGAGGGCCTGGACCTGTCAAAACTGGGCGGGATAGCAGCAACAGCACATGGATTCTGTGCCAAGTTCAATCAGCGCACCTACAGGACGGAGGACGGGTTCATCTGCGAACAGGATGTGCCTGTGAAACTGAGGGACGGCACAACTATCTATACGGACATCTATCGTCCGGAAGGGCAGACAGGGATTCCATGCCTGGTATCCTGGAGCGCCTATGGAAAGCGTCCCGGAGAGGGCATGTCGGAGTGGCAGGTGATGGGGGTCCCGCCTGGAACCATTTCAAGGATGTCTAAATTCGAATCGCCTGACCCTGGATACTGGTGTCATCATGGTTATGCGGTAGCCAACGTCGACCCGAGAGGCGTGGGCCATTCGGAGGGCGATATAAGCCTTTTCGGGACCCAGGATGCACAGGACGGGTATGACTTTATTGAATGGCTCGCCGCACAGGACTGGTGCAGCGGGAAGATAGGGATGAGCGGGAATTCCTTTGTCGCCATGACACAGCTGAGGATAGCAGCGCAGCAGCCGCCTCACCTGACATGCATTGCGCCGTGGGAGGCCACGGCTGATATCTACAGGGAATCCATTTTTGAAGGCGGCATTCCTGCCCTGGGCTTTAATGAGTTTATTGTCGGATCACTGACAGGCCCGAACCTGGTCGATGACCTTGTTGCAATGGGCAGACAATATCCATTAATGAACAAATACTGGGAAGACAAGATCCCTGACTATTCAAAAATCAGGATCCCTGTATATGCATGCGCCTCATGGAGCCATTTCCATCTGCACGGCTCGTTTGCATCATTCAGGAAGATCAGGTCCACGAGAAAATGGCTCAGGGCCCACAGGGAACAGGAATGGCCTGATTTATATAACCCAAACAATATTGAAGATCTGAAACACTTCTTTGACCGGTACCTGAAAGAGATTCACAACGGCTGGGAATTGACGCCGAGATACCGCATTGAGGTGATGGATGCCTTTGACTGTGATTTTCAGACAAACCGCCCGGAAAAGGAATTCCCACTGGCAAGGACCATATACAAGAGATTATATGTGGATGCAGGGAATAAAGCCCTTTCAAATGATCCTGTTTCTAAGGAATCAAAGATCTCCTACGACAGCACAACAGAAGAGGCCAACTTCGATTTCACCTTTTCTGAGGATACGGAGATAACCGGCTATATGTATCTGAGGCTATGGGTTGAGGCGGAAGATCATGATGAAATGGATCTGTTTATAAACATACAGAAGCTTGATAAGGACGGCAACTGGCTGCCTACCTACATCCTTGGCGAGCCGCATCCGGGGACATGGGGAAAGATGAGGGTATCCCGCCGCGCCCTGGATGAAAAGCTCTCAACGGATTTTGAACCTGTTCAGTCACATCTGAAGGAAGATAAACTTTCAATAGGCCAGGTCGTTCCTGTTGATATCGCAATTGTACCCATAAGCAGGATCTGGCATAAGGGCCAGCAGCTGAGGGTGCAGGTTGCAGGGCGTTATATCCGTGAAGGCTGGTTTGAGCCTTTTCACTGGGACACGGACAATAAGGGAAAACATATCATTCATTCAGGTGGTAAATATGATTCGTTTCTGCAAATCCCGGTCATACCTCCAAAGTATGTGGCAGGAGATTATGTGTATCGATAGAAAGATATATGAACGTATAGTTATGTTTTTTGCTTAACCGGTATAAGATATTTTACCTCTAAGATTGAGGCGCAAGGCACATGGCGCAAGGCGCAAGGAAAATCAGACATGATCCGTCTTGTTAAAAATGATTAACAGGTGAGGAATAGATGATTAATAAATTATTAGATGAACTCAGTTCCAGGGCGAAGGCAAACCCTAAAAGGATTGCATTCCCGGAAGCAAATGATGAAAAAATAATACGAGCCGCTCGGCAGTCTCTGGATATGGGTGTAGCTTTTCCGGTCCTTGTAGGAGATCGTAATGCCATATCCGCTCTGGCGGCAGACGCAGGCGTATCCCTTGAGGGCATGGAGATAATGGATAATACGGACCAGGTAAAACTCGAATATTTCATAGGGGAGTACCTGAAGAAGAAAACCGATCTGCCGGCATCTGCCCTCAAGCGCAAATCAAGGGACCCCATGTATTTTGCCCTCATCCTGGAGGATGTCGGCGAGGTTGACGGAGTTGTTGCCGGACTGAATCACACAACCGGTGAGGTAATACTGGCAGCGCAGATGATAATCGGCATTAAGGAAGGCATCTCAACCATATCCAGCGTCGGCATCTGGTCGATCCCCGGATTTGACGGCTCTGAAGGGGAATTTCTGGCCCATGCAGACTGTGCCGTCAATCCCGATCCGACAAGCGAAGAGCTGGCTGATATTGCCATTTCCTCGGCAGACACTATAGGCAGTCTTATGGGATGGGAGCCCCGTGTGGCCATGCTGTCCTTTTCTACAAAGGGCAGCATGTCGCACACCCGTGTGGACAAGGTGCTGCAAGCCCTTGAAATCGCCCGCAAGCGCAGACCTGATCTGCTGATTGATGGCGAATTTCAACTGGATTCAGCCATATCGCCGGCTGTTGCCGCAAAAAAAGTAAAAGAGCCCAGCGCTGTTGCAGGCAGGGCCAATATCCTTATCTTCCCTGATCTCGATGCCGGAAACATCGGGGTAAAGCTTGTCCAGAATTTTGCCAGGGCATCGTCATGCGGACCGCTTCTTCAGGGCTTCAGGAAGCCTGTGAGCGACCTGTCCCGCAGTGCGCCCCTTGAGGACATCGTAGCAGTCGTGGCCATGGTAGTGATTTGTGCACAAAAAGCAGGGTAAGCTTACAGCGGTCAGCAATCAGCAGTCAGCTGTTTTCAAAATAGAAGATTTATAATCAGAGAAATAAATAATGAGCAAAAAGTATCGTGTCTTTGCGATCAATCCCGGTTCAACTTCAACAAAGATAGCGCTGTTTGAAGGTGACAGTAATATATTCTCCGCAAATGTCTCACATGATGCCGCCAAACTTAAGGAGTTCAAGGATATCAGCGACCAGCTGCCCTATCGCAAAGAGACCATCCTGAGTGAGCTGGCGAAAAATGAAATTAATCTTAAGGGAATCGACGCCTTTGTGGGAAGAGGTGGAGGACTTGTCGGTGTGGAAGGTGGGACCTATGCCGTCAATGAAACAATGCTGGATCACGCAGTTATGGGATTTACCGTGAAGCATCCGGCCAATCTCGGGAGTCAGCTTGCCCATGACTTCGCGATGACCTATGGCGGAATGGCATTTGTGGTTAATCCTCCTGATGTAGATGAATTCCGGCCCCTCGCCAGGTTAACAGGATTTGCAGATATCTTTCGCGAAAGCAGAGGGCATCCGTTGAATCAGAAGGAGACGGGTATTCGCTATGCAGCGGAAATCGGCCGCAGATATGAGGACTTGAATCTTGTGATATCTCATATTGGAGGAGGTGTAACCGTTACTGCACATGAAAAGGGCAAGATGGTGGATTCAAATGATGTCATCAACGGCGACGGACCCATGGCGCCTACTCGTGCAGGAGCGCTGCCTGCCGTTGCGCTTATCAAACTCTGTTTTTCAGGTAAATATACAGAGAGAGAATTATATGACCGCGTAACCAAGAACGGCGGACTTGTTGATCATCTGGGCCTATCCGATGTCCAGAAAATCATTAAACACATCAGTGAAGGCGACACCCGCGCAAAGCTGGTTTACGACGCCATGATCTATCAGATAGGTAAATATATCGGGGCCTATGCGGCTGTACTGAAGGGGAAGGTTGACGCCATTCTGCTCAGCGGAGGGATAGTCAATGACCCCTACCTCGCAGAGGGGATAACCGATATGGTGAAATTCATTGCCCCCGTCAGGGTTTATCCAGGTGAATTTGAGATGGAGGCCCTGGCCAGCGGCGCCATCAGGGTTCTGGAAGGCAGTGAGACGCCGAAGACATATACCGGCATACCTGTATGGACCGGTTTTAAAGTCGGGTAAAATGATATTCGGCATTGGTGCAGATATCCTGGATATGCGACGGATAAGAAATATGTATTCAGATCCGGATGATCCATTTTTTAAGATCTCCTTCAGTGAAAGAGAGAGGGGTGAGGCATCAGGACATAGGGACCCTGTCAGTTATTTCAGCACCCGCTTCGCAGGCAAGGAGGCCGTACTAAAGTGCATCGGTATAGATGAAAGCATAAGACTGAGAGAGATAGAGATACTAGGATCTGAGACTGTACGACCGAGCGTGGCGCTTACGGGTAGGGTAAAGGCAATAGCAGA
>JBFYXR010000348.1:0-8889 GCA_041310455.1 Desulfobacteraceae bacterium
GCACCTGGCCTCGTGTTTTAATCTGCCCCTGAATAAGGTGAGGGTAATCCAGCCCTTTATCGGCGGCGGTTTCGGCGGAACAAAAAATGACTCCCTTGCCGGGGACTTCTGTTCCGTCATGTTTTCTAAAATGACAGGAAAGCCGGTAAAGTTTGTATACAGCATGGAGGAGGTTTTAAGGACCTGCCGCAGACGCCACAACATGATTGTGTATAATAAGATGGGCATGAAAAGGGACGGGACTATCACGGCGATGCAGAGCCGCGTGATAGCCGATGGAGGGGCCTACACAGCTATAGGGCCTTTGACCATGTATCTTACAGGATGCATCAGCACCCTGCCTTACAAGCTCCCTAATTTCAAACATGATATCTACCGCATATTCACCAATAACCCCATATCCGCGGCCATGAGGGGCCATGGTTCCACCCATACACGTTTTGCTGCCGAGATACAGATGGAGATGATGGCAGAGGAACTGGGGATCGACCCAATCGAAGTTAGATTGAAAAATGCCATTATTGCCCCCCATGAGACCATCAACAAGGTGACTGTCCATTCATGCGGTCTTGTTGATGGCATTAAAACCCTTTCGGAACATCCCCTGTGGAAGAGTAGGAGAGACGAGAGGAAAGAGGAAAGAGAAAAGCATACCTCCCGAGGCGTGGGATTTTCCAGCTCTGCATACCTGGGAGGCGCAAGGCAGCGAGGTCACCAGTCCTGCGGCGCTGTCGTGCGTCTATGTGAGGATGGGACTGTAGATTACCTTACAGGTGCAACGGATTGCGGCCAGGGTTCGGACACGGTCCTTGTGCAGATCGTGGCTGAAGAACTGGGAATCAGAATTGAAGACATCGATATCAAAAGGGTGGATACAGCCTATACGCCGTGCGATGCAGGGAGTTACGGCAGCAGGGTGACTGTGTTAGCAGGAGAGGCGGCGCGCAGGGCAGCCATGGATGTGAGAAGGCAGCTTGCTGATGTAGCATCAAGTATATGGAAGGTCAGGCCTGAAGACATCATATTCAGGGGCGGTCAGGTGTATGTAAATAATTCGCCTGATCAGGCCATATCCTTTAGAAAGCTGACCCAGATTGCATGCTACGAAGACTCAGGCGCGGTCATAATAGGGAGAGGGTATTCAGGCTACGGGGTCGAGGAACTTGATTTTGACAAGGGCATCGGAAACCCCGGCACCTCATACAGCTTTACATCCCAGCTCACCGAGGTGGACGTGGACATGGAGACCGGTTTTGTAAAGTGTAGCAAGATCGTTTTAGCCCATGACTGCGGCAGGCCCCTTAATCCAATAAATGTGGAGGCGCAGAGCCAGGGCGCCGTTATTCAGGGCATGGGCCAGTCCATGTATGAGAAATTTGTCATGGACAGGGGAAATACCCTCAACTCCAATCTGGCTGACTACAAGATGCCCCTTTCAACGGATGTCCCTGATATAGAGTACATTGATATTATTGCAGAAGACCCCAACGGCCCATACGGGGCAAAAGAGGCATCAGAGGGCGCTATCGTAAGCGCCCCGCCGTCAATAGTCAGCGCCATACATGATGCAACAGGGATATGGTTCAAGGAACTTCCGGTTACTCCTGAGAAGATTGTCATGGCACTGAAGAAAAAAGACAAGAAATAGTCTGTTTAATTGTGCACAAAGAAATGTGCAGTGGTGCACATTCCATTGTGCACTTTCTCTCCTGATTCATAATCAGTTATATCCATCCCATTTTTATATTATGAAAAAAATTCATTAATAATAAATGGTTATATCGAACATTTAATAAATGGCTTTTATCTGATTACATGGCATAGAAGTTGAAATAGTAATTACAGTATGCATCAAGCCACGCTTCAAATTTATCCCTCATCTAAATATAAAAAAAATAAACAGTCATTTCCTTACGCTTGAAAGGATGTGTAACTCTATAGGATGATCTCTCGAATGTTCGTGCATCTTTTTGCAGAAGTCGCTTGCCACGAGGTAGTGTGACGCAAAAATAACGGCATTTTGGGATTCATTATATTACATTTCCCTGACCTCAAGCTGTTTTATTATGTTGGTTCCTGCGAGATAGAAAATTTTCAACATCAATGCGTTCCCCTCGAAATAATTAATCGATTATCCTTTATTGCATTTTTATTTGGATTTCTGTAACTTGAATCAGGCGGCACCTTTATCGCCAGATGTTATCCTGGATAATGTGATAATTAATTTTTAACAAAGATTTAATCAGGGAGGGGAAATGAATAGACTAAAAAAATCTAAATGTTTGGCAATTTTTATCTCAATATCATTAATTGTGATGTTTGCCTTGATTTCTTTTTCCTGTGCTGCCCAGGAGATAAAGGCATCTCCAGGTCAGCCTGTACAGGTAGCCGCTTCATCCGGAAATACACAGGCATCTGCTGATGAAATAAAATATAAGACTATACCCATCACTATGATGATGGAGGCGGGCGCCGCGCTCTATGAAAAATGGCCGGGGGGCGAGATGACAAGGCATACGGGCATAGGCTGGATAGATCCTTTCGGCAGGGCAGAATATACTGCCGGGCTTGGATATCCTGAGGCTAAAAATTTCCCAGTGCCCAGCTATTTTAATGAGGAATGGGTTAAGGCATACGGCGAAACGAAGCTTTTTTGCATATATATGCTCAAGGATGGAAACATCTACGCCTATGACGGCATAGTCGGCAACATAGAGCCTTTAGACAAGAATGCCGACGACGGGAAGCTGGATTATCTCATAAACGTAATCGTGGGCGGCACCGGCGCCTATGAGGGCGCAACGGGCATGTTATTAGGACGCACGCCCGGCCGGGGCAAGAGTACTGAGGTCATCAAAGATTATTCGCTCCCTGTTTCTATACTCAAGCTCATGCAGGGATACATTAAGATTCCGGTAAAGAAGTAGAAGGCTTGAAAGCTAGAAAGCTGGGAAGCTTGGAGGCTGGGATGCTAGAAAACCAGGAGCCTGTGACGCTGGAGGCCTGGTGGTGTAAAGTATTTTTCCATGCATTTCAGCCTTTCAACACTTTAGCTTCCTGGCCTCCAGGCCTCCCGGCTTTCCAGTGAATAATTTTATCCTTCCAAAATTATTTTTCCTCCTCCTTTTATGGGTAGGGAGGAGGTCTTGAAAGATCAATATAGGTGGATCCTGGCATAAGAGACCCCACCTCAGTCCTCCCCTAAAAGGTGAGGATAATTTGAGGTTTTATCTATTTCGTGGCTTCTGTTGCCGGCTTGCCATAGCTGAATGTCTCGCTGAATGTCTTGTAAGGCACAGGCGGAGCCGGCACAAGTTCAGGGACATATGTTGTTGTAAATGGATTATCATATGTTGTGGGCTGCCTGTTGCCCGATCCTTGTGTTCCGCCGCTGACCGCACCGGCTATTGCCTTTCCCAGGACCTTGCTTTCATAATCATCGGTATAATTCCTATCTGCCGGCGTCATAAAGATCCTGTACACATGATAATGCAGTATCTTCCACTGACCGTCCTCCTTGATGAAGTCACAGGCATATTTTGTCCACGCCCACATGCCCGTCAGTTTGCCTGTTTTAGGATCAGTGCTTGTTTCAGCCCCGGGAGACTTCCACACCCCTTTAGCTGTCTGGCCATCCTCTGCTATCTCGATAACAGGCGTGGTGAGGGTATGAACAAAAAGCGTTCCCGGCGCAATGGTTCCCCCTTTAGGGCCATGCTGATCAAGAATTTCCTTGACCGCTGTGCGGCCCTGATAGAAACCCAGATGGGCAACCTCCCAGCTCACATCCGGGTTATCAGCAAACTTCGTATCAATGAATTCAGGGTCTTTCTGCACCTCGTGCTCCCATACATATCTGCCCATAAGGTTCTGTATCTCCTGGATGGCATCGACCCGCTCAACCTTTTTCTTGTACAATTCATTGTCAGCCTCCAGCTGCTTTACACGGGCCTCGATACTTTTTATTTCAGATTGATTGCAGCCTGTGAGGCATGTCATCACAAAAATTATTGTGACCGGCAGCACAGAAGTTGTTCCCGAAAGTCTCATTAACTTAAAAATTGCATTCTGTTTCATGTTTTCACTTGCCCCCTGTATTTAATTGTTTTTCATTAAATCCTCTTCCGCAACTTTCAATTATCAGACTCAAAATATTATTGATGTGAATACAGTTTAAAAGCCTTAGCCAGCCCATGGAATTTATAAATCCAGGCCCCGCCTTCACCGCCGGCAATAATATAGGCCTCATCAGTATCAGGTTTGAATGCAAGATTCGGTGTGATCAGATGTTTGCCTTCATCTCTGCCAGGAATCAATACATTAGCTACCGGGACTCCCCGCTTATTTAATACCAGCGCCCTGCCTTGAAATATAAGGCATTGATATACGTTGCCGGCCATATCGACCCTCAATGAATCACATCCGCCCGGCCCACCTGTGTAGTGATATGGTGTTGTAGCGCCGGCAATCGGATTTATCGTTATCCCATCATCCAGCAGTTCAATATGGAGCAAAGTATTTCTGCTTGTTTCGCAGATCCAGAGTGCATTGCCTTCCGGTGCGAACGCAACCCCATTGGCCGATGCAAGGCCCTCAATAACCGGCGTTACAGTCTTAAAATCCGAAGAAAACCGGTATATTCCCCCTGTCGGATCACCGGGTGTTCCGGAAAAATCCGAGACGTAAAGATTACCTTCAGAGTCAAACACCAGATCATTCATGCTTTTTGGTCTTCCATGGTACCTGGGTTTTATATAGGTGATATTGGTCCCATCAGGATTCATCGCCATAAGCTCTCCGGACAGACATGCTACAAAGAGCCGGCCGTCTTTATGAATGGCTATGCCGTCCGGCATAATACCTTTTTTGTTGAAGATTGTTGTTATCTGTTTGTCCGGGCTGATTTTTATTATTCGATTATTAAAAATTGTGGTTACGTAAAGATTTCCCTGGCGGTCAAATGCCGGACCTTCCAGGTAGACATCAGGATCTTCATCAACCTGCAACCAGGGTTCTGCATTAATCGCCGTAAGATCTGCCTCGGATGGGGGAAGAGGAAACTTTTCCAGTTTTGTTTGTGAGTTTACAATGCCCAGGGGAACAAGGAGTAAATAAATTCCAATCAGTACGGAACAGGTTATTCCCGTTTTCATCATTTTGTGCCTCCCGATAAATTTGTTTTGAACTGATATCGACAGATGCTAACCCTGCCTGGTGCTCTACCTCAGGCCCAGCTGGAGGTTACCGCCTTTTCATATTTTTTAATGAATATTGCAGCGAACGACAGCAGGGTATCATACAGAAGCGCTATGGCAAAAATGAACATTGCAGCGGCTTCAACATAGTAGAAAGGATACATCGGGATCATCAATACGCCTGTTGCGGATCCCTTGGTTATGGCAGACTGCGCCTGAAGAATGGCGGCATAACCTACTACAGCAGCCGTACCGGCGGACAAAAATCCCATAATGCCGAATATTATCAACCTTATTGCTCCGGGTAAATGTTTGATGAATAAAGTAATATTGATGTGCGCCTTTTTTGTCTGCCCATAGGCAAAGGAGGCCATAATCGTACAAAGTAAAAGCACTTCGGTTATCTCATAAGCGCCGGTGATGGATCTGTTGAGGGTCTTGGACATAAACACGTCAAGAACATTCAGAAGCATGATCGCAACAACCCCGCCATAACTGACCAGGCTCATGAGAAACGTAATTTTTTTTACAATATCTCCGATTTTCATCATACGTCAGTTACCCTCCCATCATGTTCGGAAGGAACATTACAATCTGCGGGAATATATAGATCAGAAGAACCCCGAACAGGATCGTCGCCACAAAGGGCAGAGCTCCTTTATAGACGGTACCCAGTGAGATGTCCTTTGATATGCCCTGTATGATAAAGCAGTTCAGGCCGACCGGAGGGGCTATCGCTCCAAGCTCCATTACAAGTATTATGTAGATGCCGAACCAGATGAAATCAATTCCATAGCCGG
This sequence comes from Desulfobacteraceae bacterium, assembly GCA_041310455.1. Taxonomy (GTDB): domain Bacteria; phylum Desulfobacterota; class DSM-4660; order Desulfatiglandales; family HGW-15; genus JAFGIC01. The sequence goes on from JBFYXR010000348.1 coordinate 5,996, forward strand.
CAACAATGGGCAGGAAAATGGGCACTGTCAGCAATATCATAGGCAGCTCATCCATAAGCATACCGAGGATTATATATACTATGGTCATAAGAAGAAGTACGACTGCGAAAGATGCATCCATGGATTGCAGCGTATCGGCCAGAATCATCGGGATCTTTGTGATGGCCAGGAAATTGCTGAACACGCTGGCGCCTATAAGGAGCAGGAAGGTCATTGAGAAAGTGGTAACCGTGTCCCTTAAAGCCGTCGAAAAAGTCTTCCAGGTCAGGTTTTTATATACGGCTGTCAGAATAACCGCAAGGAAGGCGCCAACCGCGGCGGACTGGTTGACGGAGAAGAAGCCGGAGAACATCCCGCCGAGTACGGCCCCGAACAGGACAACAACCCCGATGAGGCCTTTCAGGGAACCAAACCGCTCCTTCCATGAGCATTTTTTAGGGGGCGGCGAAATGTCAGGATTTATCTTAACCAGGATGACTATGGTGATTATGCTCAAGGCGGCCATCATGATACCGGGCAGGATGCCGGCGGCAAACATCTTCCCGATGGATGTCTCAGCCATGATGCAATAGATTATCATCGGTGTGCTTGGAGGGATCAGGATGCCCAGTGTGCCGCCCATCGCAATTGAACCGGTTGAAAGCCTGTCAGCGTATTTATATCTGCGCATTTCAGGCAGGGCAATGGTGCCTATGGTCGCGCAGGTAGCGGCGCAGGAACCGCAAATGGCTCCAAAGCCGGCACTGGCGGCGATGGTCCCGCAGGCATGATTGCCGGGAAGCCGTGAAAGCCACTTGTCTCCTGCTTTATACAGGGCACTGGAGAGACCTGCATGGAAGGCAAAATTGCCCATCATTATAAAAAGAGGTATTACGATAAATGTATATGTGCTTGCCTGGGTAGCCGGGACCTTGCGGAGAAGCCCGATGGCAGCGGCCGGATTTATCACCGCGGCGTATCCGGCAGCTCCTGCCAGCAGCAATGCGAGACCGATATTCATTCCCAGAAATATCAGCACCAGAAAAGCCACAATGCCGATGATTCCAATGGTTACAGCAGACATTGACGGGCACTTCCTTTCGATTTTCTTCAGTGACTTTTTTACTGTTTCTTAGTCCTTCGATCCATAAATACGATAACAGATTTATTTGCTCAGGACTAAGCACTGAGTGAGCAAAACAGAGATGATAGATATTATAATATGTTATAGCAATTGCGAATCGAAGTGCTTAGCCATCGAAATGGCATCAGTCATATAAGCCGCAGCGTCAAAATTGTCTTTTTTAATGCCTTCGGGCCACCTGGCGATAACCGCATCGGCGGCCTTCTGGAACTCGGCCCTGGCCTCGGGGGTTACGGTAACCCATGTGCAGCCTGCATCAGCTATTATCTTGCGGGCCTCGGCGGCTGCATCGCTGAAGGCCTGTGCGGCAGAAAGAGAACCTGATCTCTGTGTGGCGCTCTCGATAATCTTCTGATACTCCGCCGGAAGTGAATTCCACTTGTCCCAGTTCATTACCAGCCCAAAGGCGCCGTCATACAGGGGCATGTCGGTAATATATCCGGTAACTTCCTGAAGCTTGAAGTTGGCTATCCCGGCAGGCTCAAATATATAGCCGTTTATATTTTTCTTCTCCAATGCCTCATACACATCGGGTGGCGCCATGACAACCGGGCTTGCGCCAAGGTTTGTCAAGAGGGTGGTTATGGGGCCGGCCGGTGTTCGCACTGTGAGCCCTTTAAGGTCATCCGGCGAGTCTATGGGGGCGCTAACGCTGGCGAACACCATGCCGGGGATGCCATAGAGGTTGAGCACCTTGTAATTTGACCACTCAGCCTTTAGCTCATCGTATTTGTCATACAGATCCCACAATACATTGGTGGTAGTCAGCGCATCGCCAAAACCGCCCAGAGGAATGTTGGTGACATCGGTAAGCGGAAACTGTCCCTTATAGTAAGACGTATATATCCAGCCTATGTCAACGCCCCCGGTTTCAACCATTTCTCCAACGTCGGCAGCTGAGGCCAGAGAGCCGCTGAAGTACAGGGTGATTTTAACATGGCCGTCGGTTTTATTATAAATGGAATCCGCCCAGGCCTGATAAAATTTACCGTTGTTGGAGGTTGCGGGGTCATGTATCGACAGGGAAAATTCATAGTAGCCCGACCCTTTGGCAGGTTCACCTGCCGGGGTTGCTGAACCGGCCGGGGTGTTGGAACTGCTGGAACTTCCGGAATCGCAGGCTGCCGCTAAAAAAACAAGTGCAGACAGCACGGCAGCAATAAAAAAGGAATGGATAGTCATCGATTTCATGAAATAATTCACCTCATAAAAGCATTTTATGTCAACTGCTCGTCGAAGACCCCATCACATTGGCTTGTAATTTTGTTCAGCCTCTCGTCCAGGAGTTTTCGATACTCCTCCATCTCGGGAGTTCTGGCTGAATGGGGGACAACAATCGGCTCTCCGTAACAATAGGATATACGTGCGAAGGGCTTAGGGATCATGAACCTGTCCCAGCTGTTGAATACCCAGCATCTGTCAGCCCCCCATGCAAGGGGAACAATGGGGGCCCCTGTCATGCGAGCCAGGATGATGGTGCCTATCTTTGCCTCGCGGGCCGGTCCTGTAGGACCGTCGGGGATCATGCCGCCGTTTGCGCCATTTTTCATCTTCCTGACAAGGTCTTTAAGGGCATCGACGCCGCCCCTGGTGGAGGAACCCCTCACATCTTTGAGTCCCAGCCAGTTTATGAGCCTTGCTATATATTCCCCGTCACGGCTCTGACTGATCATTACGGTTATTCTGCGCCTTCTCAGGCGGTGGACATGATAGAAAAGCCTCTGGTGCCATGATGCGTATATGACCTTGTCCCCTGACATATCGATTGCTT
>JBFYXR010000349.1:0-3141 GCA_041310455.1 Desulfobacteraceae bacterium
CTCTTCATGATATTCCGAAATGCCAAGGCATTTTCGCCTGAGACTGCCAGGTTCCTGGATGAACTCCCTATTGCAAGGCGGTCATTACTGAGTTTCAGCGTGGCGCGGGATTATACACCACAGATTCTCCAGATGCTGATAAAGGAAAATATTATTAACATAACCGAAGAAGGAAGGCTGTTCCTTTCAGAAGAGGCTTTGACCGGGCACCGGCTGAACTCTCTGTATAAGAAAGTTTAATTCATAACAGTTGTTTTAAGATGTTACTTTTTCCTTCAAGATTGCAATGAGTTTTTTTATGGGGAAGGGTTTCTCCAGGACGATGTCGAAACAGCTCTTGTCAACATCCCACGATGTCCCGGTTATGGCGATAATCACAGGCATAGCGCCATCTGAAGTGTCGCGTATATACCTGACCAGCTCATATCCGCTGGTATCAGGCATCATAAGATCGGTCACCACGGCATCAAAAGGTGATTTGCTGAACCTGCTGATCGCCTCGGCGCCGTTGCCTGCCGTTACAACATCATAGCCTGTTTTAGATAATAGTGCCGAGACAATCTCCACAAACTCCTTGTTATCATCTACGAATAATATCCTGGGCATAACAGATCATCTCCATGAGCATCACAGAGGATTATATTGCAAGACCTATGGGCATATTATCGGCATTTGAGGGTCAGATATCAATTTTATTGCCAAAAAAAACTATTTCTATATTATTACACAGGAATCCGCGGATAATGTGCGAACAAAAATTAGAAGAAACGGCTGGGTCACCGGCCATGCCGATTAATTCAGGGAGTATTAGAGAAATGGAAGAGAAGAAGGTTTATGCGGTATACTGGGTGGAAGACGGCAAGGAGGAAATCATAGATTTCTCAAATCCGGAAGAAGGAGCAGTGCTTATTTTTACTGATAGAAATACGGCTGAACAGAAGAGGAAGCTTGCTGAAGAGGATATGTATGGGGCCACTGTTGAGGGGACCTACGTCGGGAACGGAAGTGCGGTTGTAAGAGAGATGACCCTTAAATTTTCCTGAGGATTTTCTGCAATGCAGAATTAAAAAATCAGAGGCAGTCTGGCAATTGGATTTTTCCTGTGATACAATACCTGCAGAATTCAGAAAAGTAATGTTTACAGCGCCTTAAAAGGAGAGTGAGAAATGAAAGAGGAAACTTGCGTAGTATGCGGGAAACCCTGTAAGATAGATGATGAAGTTGTAAACCTCGATAAGGGGTTTATTGACGGGCAGTATAACAGATTCGAGTCATTCTCAGATTCGGAGGCCATGATTGTCTGCAAGGCATGTTTCAGTGCAAAGATTGAACCGCTTTTTCTGAATAAATAAAGACTGCCTCCACCTGATATTACTGCTCAATCCTCCGGGGGGAGGCTGTCCGGTTTTCCATCAGCATAAAAACACCTCAGAAACTCTTCCTCCTTGGGCGAGAGGTTGAATCTCATGGATGCATCGCTTATCAGTGCGATCAAGTCTTTGCATTCGTCCTGAAGCCTTTCATTGGATATCCATTTTAATGATTGCCTGACATTCTCTCCTTTTGGCATTATTGTCGTCATTTTATTCCCCCTCTATTCCTGTTCTTTTAAGATCCCGAACGGGTTAATTATTCAAAAGAGATATCCTGTCTGACTGAACTCATATCAGAGTTGAATGCATTTCAAAACCGGAAAAAATCTAGGCCTATTATACCCGTTTTTTATCAAACATCAAATTCAATCCGCTATCCTCATGCATGAATCCGGGAGGCATCGAACTCTCGGCCCATAAAGCTATCTGTTTCCGCCGATAGCAGCTTACTTTATTCTTAACGGTTTAAGGAGGTACTCGAGGCCGTTCAGCTTTATCTCGTATATCATGCGCAGCATATCACCGAGCTGACCTTCGGGAAAGCCCTGTCCGGAGAACCAGACCAGGTACCTTTCGGGGAGGTCTATGAGCAGCCGGCCCTTGTACCTGCCAAAAGGCATTTTTGTCCTGGCAAGCTTGATTATAATCTCCGGATCAGGAGAGGGTAGGGGCGTTGTTTCAGACAATCCTTTCTATCTCCTGTCTGTATTTGTCCAGGCGCTTGGCCGATACGGGAAAGGCGGTGCCCAGCTCCGGGGCAAAGAGGGAGACCTTGAACTCCTCTATCATCCACCTGAATTCCTCAATCATGTCTTTCTTCTCCGCAGAGGCATGGGGGCTTAATCCCCCGGCCATCTTCTCCATGGCTGTGATGTACCCCAGGACCTGATCCTCCTTCATCCGGTCCTTCTCAGGATTATGGGAGCCCCTTTCAGCCCGTATCTCCATGGCGCGCAGGTATCTGGGTATGTGGGGAAGACGACCGGCCGGGTAGCGTTCCGGAAAGTCAGGCGGGACAAGTGCCCCCATCTCCTTCCTTATCATGGCACACAGGAACTGAACAGCCTGGCCGGATTTTTTGGAATTTTCCATATTAAAAAGGAATGAGCGCATCCTTTCATAGGCGTTGAGTATGGAAATAGCATGGTCCCTGACCTCCCTGTATTGTTCAAACATCTCTGCTGATGCAGCGGCAGCCCTGGCCTCAAAAGCCTCTCTTGAACGGATATCAGCCAGGAAAAGACGGTTAAGGACAGCCCTCAGCATCACCTTTTCCAGCTCCGTTTTTCCTCCGAAATAAACCGCTATACGTCCCGCATCATCAGGGAGGGGCCAGTTTCTTCTCAGGAGCTTTATATCCCTGTCCAGCTTCATACTCAGGAGTCTGGCCACACCTTTTCTGTTTGAGCCGACGGCGTCATCCCGTGAGAGGAAAAGCCTTAAGTTTACACTGCCCTCAACTGCCTCAAGTCCGGGATAGACGGAAATGCCGGCCTGCAGCGGGATGCTTTCAGGAAGGCTCTCCAGACGCCAGTCCGTGAGTCCGTTTATTTCCCATTCAGAGCGAAGCCGCTGCAGCGCTACGGAGTCAGGGTTGGGGATTGACCCGGCATCTGCATTCAGCATAAGGGAGATGTCCCTTCCTGAGCGGATCTCCCTGCCGTTTTGGTCCAGTATGGAGACCCTTGTTCTGAGATAATCAGGTATCTCTACGCCTGACCATACGTCGGAAGGGATATCAACCCTGAACCGCTGATATACAAAACGG